>CAUTPS010000036.1:0-26907 GCA_963540415.1 uncultured Prevotella sp. | reverse complement strand
TGTCACTTCAATATATAAAAATACCTCACAAGGAATAATGCTGCGGAATTGAGGGAACATAACAAACTATCTCTTTCTTTATACTGGCAAGGTGTGTCTTTGTCCGACAAATTGCCGTTTGTCCCACAAAGACCCTTGCCCCGAAAGGGGATTAAATCACTCCAAAGTCGTGATTAGGAAACAAACAAAACAATACAATTATGACCAAATTAGAAATAGCCAATGAGAATCGTTATGGACACCGAAACACTGTAGAAGTTCCACACTGGGACAGATGGGACACCCGTATGCCCGAAGTGAAAGACCAACTGCGTGCCATCGACCTATACAACAAATCTGGGGCAATAAGCAAGTCTGATTTCGTGCGTGCCCGCATTCTTGGGGAGAGTTTCAAAGTGATAACGGTGGATAAATCTGCCGTGGAGTATTACCGCAAGCTCTCCGAACTCACAGCCCAAGTACATAGAATCGGCACTAACTATAATCAGGTCGTACGTTTAATGCACCTTTATACGGCAGAGAAAAGCGTAAAAGTATTGTTACAGGTACTTATAAATCTTACCAATGAAATTAAGTCCATACAAGAACTGGCGATAAAACTGACGGTTGATTTCAGAAAAACAAAAGAGTTTTGATACACTAAATCATAAATTTAGTCGAGAACGCTCGACACCGACTTTTACCTGTCCATTCATTAGGAGAGGTAGGAGTTTATCACGTTGCTTAGTCAGCGATAGGATTTCTTTTCTGTTTCGAGTTAGCTGCTCAAAAAAGTTTGTGCTGAATCTTCAGACTCCTTAGCCTCTTTTCTGACGGCGCAATTATAGGTTGTTCTTTCAAGAAGCTAAAGTGTTTTGCATATCCTTCCCAATTTTTACACCTTTCTCAGCACAGTATAAGTATTTGATAGGAACATTCGCTTCCTTTAACAATATCACCTGTATTCCGTCTGCACCTCTAACAAAAGGAAAATTCACATACTTTACAGCACAACAGTGGTCACCAAAAACAACAGCTGGATATTGGTTAACTACAGCTTCTTTTCTTTCTGTGAAACCTGCATAATAGACATCAGTAGTTTGGTTGATTATAGGGTATGTTCCAGATGGCAAATATTCGTTTGTGCTAAGTCGTGGAGTTGTAATGACTTTATCCAAAATACTACCAATGTTTGTGACTTCCCATCCTTCTGGTATCTCTCGCTTCAACTTCTCATTCCACACTATCTTTCCACCGCCACTTTTATAGGGCTTACCATTTTCATCAGGAAAGTCGAACTGTACAAACCAATAGTCATACAGTTGTTTTACCATCGTCTCTAAATTATGATTTTTATCTTATGCTGATTATTACGGAACTCAGTGGGGGAACACCCTTTTTTTCTTCTAAAGATACGGTTAAAGTTACTCAAGTTATTATACCCACATTTAAAACTTATCTCGGATATGGTGTCTGTTGTATCTATCAGCATACGCGTGGCATATCCTAAGCGAATATCTATGATATAATCACTTAACCTACGTCCTGTATGCAACTTAAAAAAGCGACAGAATGCTCCTTCACTCATATTTGCTAAGTCAGCTAATGTCTTCAATCGGAGTTCGTATTTATAGTTATCAAGGATATATTTCTTTACACGTAGAATACGCTTACTATCGTCCTCAACTTTTACCCGTGCATAGCTTGTTGTGGCAAGTGTCCGTGCACCAGTAGTCAAGGAAAGGGTATGCAAAATATTAATAAATTCCATCAACGCAGTGAATCGATCGCTGATTTGACTAAGTTCGCTCAACCTTTCATACACTTTCATGATTGCTGAAACAGGGAATGCCAGTCCCATTTTCGCTTCTTTCATCATGCGTCTGATACTTTCAAACGGAGTCTTCCCAAAGAATTGGTCGTAAGCAGTTGTCCCATCTCCGAAATTAAACTGAATGGTTATCTCCCGAATATCAGTGCTTTTACATTCATGTTGCAGCCATGCATGTTCAAGTGTAGGGTTAGTGATGAGCACTAAGTCATAATCACCAATCACTTCATTACTGTCTCCAACTATTCTTTCCACCCCAGCGGCATTCTCTACGAAGTTTAGTTCGAAGGCCTCATGATTATGCACAGGATAAGAAAAACTCCCTTTACGCCTATCTGCAATATAAAGGGCATCCGTCTCCATTAAAGGTGTAATTTCGTGTAGTACACATGTATCCATAAGAAGTATTTTTTTAGATAACGACTCGGTGTAATACTTTATTGCACGTACCACATTGTGAAAGAAAGAAGATGTTTATGCCTTTTTTATTAGTGCTTCTCGCTCTATTATCTCTAAACACATTCTTGTATTATGATATGGACATTTCCAAAAGCCTGCCTTATCGTCTATTCTGTTTGGATGTGTGTTCTCGTCACAGCCCCAAAACCATTCTCCTTGTGTATGGTCGACAATATACTGCTTAGTATAGTCCCAGCATCTTTGTGCGATACGGAGAGAATCTGTATTACCAAAATATTGATAAAGGTCGACATGCCCAATGATACACTCGCACATTACCCACCATTGACGCTGGTTGTCAACTTTTGCTGTGTCGGTCCATCGCTCATATATCATAGCCCCATCATCTTGTAGGCCTTCATCAGCAGCTATCGCAATACGTTTTATAGTAGCCTCTACTTTTGTCAGCAACTTTCTTTCATCTAACTCCAATGCAGCTTCATGCAAAAGCCATACAGCTTCAATATCATGACCAAAGCTCTGTATGTTACGCTTGCCTTCCCACTCATCATTAAAGAAGAGATCCAAGTGATTTGTCTTGGGGTTATACAACCGTTGTAAGAATATACTAATTAAATTCTTAATGCGTTCAGCCAGTTCAGGGGATTTCCACACACGATAGAGGTTTGTGTAGGGTTCAAGAATATGCAAATGCGTGTTCATTGTTCGTGAACCATTCTCATCTTTATCACTCAGTCGCATGTCAGCAATAGGCTGCCAGTTATGTGTTAAAGCCTCAACATAGCCATTATTGACGCTGTCAAAAGCATGCTGTTCAATATCGGCATACAACCTTTTTGCATACATCAGTGTCTCTTCATCTTCCGTGGCACGTGCATATTCGCTCAAGCCATAGATTGCAAATCCGATGGCATATGTCTGCTTTTTATTGTCAAGAACGTGTCCTTGTGCATCTAAGCTCCAGAAAACACCACCCTCTTGCGGGTCGATGAAATGGCTGATAAAATAATCTTTCGCTCTTGTTGCAGCCTCCAGATATTCCGGTTTGCGTAAAACACGGTAGGCTGCAGCAAAAGCCCAGAGTATGCGTGCATTAAGAACTGCACCTTTTTCGGCATCGGGCACAGGGTTACCATAGCCGTCTATGCGACCAAGAAAGCCACCGTTGCGGTGATCAGTCATTCTATTTATCCAGAAAGGAAGGATGTTCTCCTCCAGCTCTTCGTGTAATGCTTTAGAAAGGTTGTACATAGTGATAATTTATTGGATTAACAAATGGAGATTACTTGATAGAGCCTTCAGCACGTTTTTCTTCCAACTCTTGCGTTATCTGCTTCATTTTTTGTTCGCTGAGTGGGTAGAAATAGATAAAAGCCAATGAAAGGAAGGCTCCTATTGCTGGCAAGATAGAGAGAAACATCTTGATACCTTGAATTGTTTCTGGCGACTGAACAGCATTTGCCTGAAAACCAAACTGAGCAAGCATCCAACCAGTTATGGCAGTACCGAAAGCCCAACCGAATTTCTGGCTCATTGAAGAGGAAGAAAAGATAAGTCCTGTTGCACGATTTCCGGTCTTTAGTTCACTGTAATCAGCACAATCTGCATACATACTCCACAATAAAGGGAAGATGCTTCCCGCACAAATACTAATAAGTGCCTGCAATAAAAAGATTAGTGCGAGCTGGTCTTTATCGAGCCAAAAAAATACAATACTAAGTGCAGAAGCCACAGCCATAGCCAACATAAAGGTGCGTCGTTTGCCAATGCGATTACTAATGGGGGCAGCAAGAATAACTCCAACGATATTGGCAGCCTGTCCTACGGCCAGATAAAGCCCACTAAGAACAAACGGAAGACCTAAGAAAGAGATGCTACCCATAGTTGTTTCATCAACATAATACTTAAAATAGTAGACTGTGGCACCATCACGTATGGAATTAAACACAAGTGAAGCTACACCCGCGCCAAGCAAAATCCACCATGGACGATTGTGTAACAAATCGCAGAGATCCATTCTTAGGGATGTCTTTTCTTGTCTGACAGGTTTCACACGCTCTTTAGTCAGAACGAAACAACCTAAGAAAAGGACAATACACACTACAGCGATAACTCCTACAGCCATTAGCCAACCAAATTGTGGAGCTGTAAGCCAACCATGTATTGCACCATTATCGTCTCCTCCGCCGAACGCATTTACCAAAGGCATGAACAACAACAGGGCTACAAATGAACCTAAGTAAGCAAACGTCATGCGATACGTAGCCAATGTGTTGCGATCTGCAGGATTAGGACTCATCACACCTAATAACGAGGCGTATGGAACATTTATTGCCGAATACACCATCATCATCAGTCCATAAGTAATGAAAGCGTATATGATTTTCCCAGTCTCTTCAAGCGGAGGGGTCAGAAACGTCAACATACCTATCATGCCAAAGGGAACAGCCAGATAAAGTAGGTATGGGCGGAAGCGTCCCCAACGTGATGATGTTCGATCAGCAATAGCACCAACGATTGGGTCAAAAAAAGAATCCCAAATGCGAGTGATTGCAAACATCGTTCCGACAATGGCAGCAGAAATACCAAACACGTCGGTATAGAATATCATCAGATAGGCTCCAAAAAGTTTCCAGAACATTGATGACGCCATGTCGCCTAATCCATAACCTATCTTTTCAGAAAGTCGAATCTTCATAATGCTTTATTTTTAGCTATGAGCCTTTTAATTGTTTCAACACTGGCTGCAGTAGTAAGTCCATCTTGTGGTGTATGCAGGCAGTAGTCCACTAATCGTTCTACGGTTGAAGTTGCTACATGCATACGTGTATCTGATGACGCATAATAGATAAACACTCGTCCATCTTCATCAGCAATCCATCCATTAGAGAAAACGACATTCATTACGTCTCCCACATATTCATTCCCTTCAGGAACTAAAAGATAACCACCAGGTTGAGCTATCACCCTTGTAGGATCGTCTAATGCAGTCATATACAAGTAGAGGACGTAACGTAAACCACTGGCACAAGCTCTTACACCATGTGCCAAATGAAGCCAGCCATGTGATGTCTTTATTGGGTGTGGTCCCTCACCATTCTTTATTTCCATAATAGTATGGTAATGGCGTGGGTTGATAATCTTTTCTTCGTGTACTTCTGCATGCGTGATATCGTCAACCAAGGCCCAACCAATACCACCACCTGAGCCTGTATCAATAAATCCATCTTGTGGGCGAGTGTAGAAAGCGTACTTCCCTTCAACAAATTCTGGATGAAGAACTACATTACGTTGCTGACTTGGTGATTTAAGATCTGGCAGACGTTCCCATGTCTTCAAATCCTTTGTGCGCGCTATTCCTGCAGTTGCAGTTGCAGCAGACAGGTCTTGAGGGTAATTGTCATCGTGTCTTTCTGCACAAAACACGCCATATATGTAGCCATCTTCATGACGAGTTAAACGCATGTCATAAATGTTTGTAGCAGGCTCTTCCGTATCAGGCATGGTAATTGGTTCATCCCAAAAACGGAAATTATCTATACCATTAGGACTTTCAGCTACAGCAAAGAAACTTTTCCTATCAGCTCCTTCAACACGGACAACCAACAGATACTTATCACCCCATTTCATTGCACCAGCATTGAGTGTAGCATTCATCATGATACGTTGCATCAAGAAGGGGTTGGTGTGTTCGTCCAAATCGTAACGCCACTCTAAAGGTGTATGCTCTGCTGTCAGTATTGGGTTTACATAACGTTCATAGATACCATTGCCATTTTCCACAACGTGATTTGGTATTGTAAGTAATGCCTCGTGATGAAGACGAAGCGCTTTGAGTTTTGAATTGAATGTTGACATTTCTATATCGCTTTATTTTCTGTTACATTTAATACTTTTTGTTGAACACTGTTTTTTCGACCTATTACCCAACTTACTTCGGAAGATAAAAGCTTTATCCTTATATATCTCTCTAAAGTTTTCAGCACATGCTTTCTCTGGTGCAGGTCCGAAGTTCTCTTCTGCCTTATCCCATGCATTACGCCAAAGTAGCACATAGACAGGTGCAAATCCCTTTATCCCAGGAAGTAAACTTGAACTATACCATTTTGCATCAGGTGTATTCCTGTATCCTGCTTCAGTAAGTGCATAGAGTTTATGATGTTGCCTCGCATATATAGACATAATACGCATCTCGTTTTGACATTGATCTATGAACTCCTTACTGGTTCCATGTTGATACAAGTCAACACCGAGAATATCTACATAACGATCACCTGGATAGAAGCGGAAGTAATGTTCCGCTGTATCATCTGCCTGGGCGTTAGGTGAGTAACTCCACACGAGATTTTTCAATCCCTCGTGTTTCATTGCTTCAAACGTAAGACGAAACAAAGAAACATACTGTGTTGGTGTGCATTGTTTACTTCCCCACCAGAACCAATCTCCACTCATCTCATGCCAAGGGCGAAAAATAATTGGTACAGGATTCCCTTTTTCATCTTTAAGCGATGCAAAAAACTTGGCTAACCTTTTGTGCCATAGCTGCAATATTGCAGTCTCTTTACCTCCAGGAAGTACTTCTTTTACAGCATCTCCTTCCGTATTCCATGCATCTTTACCTGTAACAGGATTGTAGGGATGCCAACTGATGGTTATAATTCCACCTTTCTGATGATGGACTATAATCTGTTGACGCATCTTATCAAAGGGAACACCATCAAGATTCTTATCCTGACCGAGTTCCAAACCTCCTAACTCACAACCTAAGACGGCAGGATAATCACCACAAACATCATTCACGTCGCTTCGTCCAAACTCCCATTTCCATGTTGTACCATAGAAGAGTGCATCTTGATGACCAAACATGACACCCTGTTTCTGCAGTGTCCGAAGGCGTTCGAGTAATTGTTGTGCTGGAGTTTTCAAGATTTTTTGCTTTGCATTTACACCAAGGGCAAACATTATTATGCCCATAACTAAGATTATCTTTTTCATATCATTCTATATTGAAAGTGGCTTTTTGCAAGTCTTCATCGCGGCTACTACTGCCAACCTGCACTTCAAAAGCCCCAGATTCTACTATAGGTTTCATGTTCATATCGTAGAAAGCGAGTTTGTCGGGGGTGATAACAAACTCAATCGTTTTCTTTTCTCCCGCTTTCAGTGCTACTCTACGGAAGTCTTTTAATTCTTTTACAGGTCGAGTCACAGATGCAACAACGTCATTAATATACAGCTGACAGATTTCAACACCATCTCGTTGACCTGTATTTTCTATCGTTACATAAGCAGTTACAGGCGTCTTCCCATCATTCGGAATCTTAGACTTACTAAGCTTCAAACCGGTGTAACGGAAAGTCGTATAGCTTAAACCGTATCCAAAGGGATAAAGCGGTGTATTATCGGAGCATACTACAGGATGAAAGAATGCCGAACGTTTATAATTGTACCATGTGGAGATTTGTCCCACACTCCTCGGTATTGTCATTGCCAACTTAGCTGAAGGATTCACCTTTCCGTAAAGTAATTCAGCAATAGCTTGACCACCAAATTGTCCTGGTTCCCATGCATTGACGATTGCTGGTACATGCTCAGCAGCATAACGAAGACTGAGTGGACGACCACTGATAATAATAACAACCGTGGGTTTCCCTGTTTCATTTAATCGTTGTATCAGTTGATTTTGTAGTCCTACAAGGTCAAGATTGTCACGATCAGTGTCTTCACCTGAAGTACGTTCATTCCAGCGGAAGCGCATCATATATTCACCACAACAAACAATATTAAGGTCACAGTCTTTAGCTGCTTGTACGGCTGCATCAACTTGAGCTTGTGACATATTGCGTGGATCCCAGCCTTGATCAACGAATTTGAAATCCGTAGTTGGTGAGACACTTTTCAATCCGCGTAAGACAGTCCAAACCTGATCCTCTGGTTGAAGTTCACTCCAATCACCCATAATATTTTGGTCGTTAGCATTGATACCAGTCACCAATACTTTTTTATATTTTTGTGCATTGAGTGGTAATAAGTCTTTTTCATTCTTTAACAAGACGATACTATTACGTGATGCTTCCAAAGCTGTGCGTTTGTGTTCAGGGTCGGTGATAACACGGTCACGTGTTTTTGCATCACTATAAGGGTGTTCAAAGAGTCCCAGTCTAAATTTCACAGTCAATATTCGTCTGACGCTTTCGTCTATTCTGCTTTCAGGTATCCTGCCCTCTTTCACCAATTCAACTACAGCTGTTTGCCATTCTGGTCCGTGCATGTGCATGTCCATTCCAGCCATAATACTCTGGTAAAAAGCCTCTTTATTGTTGGCAGCAGTGCGATGTTGGTCCACGCAATGCTCAATATCCATCCAATCGCTTACTATAAACCCCTTGAATCCCCATTCTTTTCGTAACACATCATTCATCAGCCAACTGTTGGTATGACAAGGGATACCATTCAATTCGTTGTGCGACATCATTACATTCCAGTCACCACCCTGCTGAATGGCAGCTTTGAAAGGAGGGAAGAATACTTCACGTAGTGTGCGTTCTGAAACATCGCAGGGGGCACCATTTGTTCCATTGATGGCATACGAGCCTCCAACGAAGTGCTTTACGCAACCCAAGACATCTTGCGTATTGTCCAAATTGCGTTGATAGCCTTTGTTCGTAGCCACACCCATTTGTGTAACCAGATATGGGTCTTCACCAAACGTTTCACCACAACGTCCCCAACGCCCATCACGAGCCACCTCAACATTCGGATTGAAGTTCCAATGCATGTTCATAGCACGCATCTCCTCAGCCGTCTGTCGGGCTATTTTATAAGCCATATCCACATCAAACGATGATGCCAATCCAATATTTGTTGGATAAACAGTATTGCCTTTACATTTTGCATTACCATGAATTGCATCAATACCGATGAGAAGAGGTATTTGTAAACGGCTTTGCATACTGAGTTTCTGTAAGTAGTTTGCCTCTTCCATGGTTAACACATGTAAGAACGATGAAACAAGTCCACGTCGTGTCCAATCCTCCATATCCTTTACCGTAACGCCAGGGTAGAAGGCACTTGCTGTGTTTGTTGCCAACTCTTCTGCCGTCATTGAGACCGAATTCTGCTTAAAATGCTCAATACCCACAAGCTGATTCATCTGTCCTACTTTCTCTTCGAGTGTCATTCTACTCAAGAGGTCATTGACACGTTGCTCAATACTTGCTTTCGGATTCTTATAAATAGGTTGTTCCTTTGTTCCTGCCATTGCATTCAATGTTATTGTCATAAGGGCTATTGTTAATATTTGTCTCATCATTCATTGATTATTTAGATTGATTTGTAATTGCTGTTTTGATGACTTTAAGTGTACTCTTATCCGTCGAGAATACTGAGTTAAGTCCTTGGGGCTCTTGTGCAGGGTCACCAGTATAGTCGTCGCCAGCCTGCCATTGTTCATGCCGTGGCAGTGCCTGTCCACCCCAACCCCAGAAATTACAACCAGCAAAGTATCCACCTCTTGAAATATCAGCTTTCATCAGTGAGAAAACAAAGTTATAATAGGCGTCACGTGCCGTCGTACTTGCTTTTTTTGAGAAAGAAAAACCATCTCTTGGATATCCAAACTCTTCCACCACAAGGGGTTTATTCAGTTGCCTGCATATTGCCAAGTGCCTATTAATATACTCTCTTGTCATTGCTTCAGCATTCTTCAGATGTTGAGTTAGCGAATCCTGTTTTGCCCACCCCCAGTTATAGGGCCATATATGTATGTTACAATAATCAATATTTGAATCAGAGCAGATTCGCTGCCAAACATGGTAATCATCTTCACATCCCCATGCTCCTTCAGATCCGACACTTACCAAGTGGTTCTTATCAAGGCTCTTTATCAAAGCTGCTGCCTTAGAAAGCCAACCTTCGAAAGCAGGGAGGAGTGCCTTATCAAAAGCACGAGGCTCATTCCCAATCTGCCACGACATGATGGATGGATCATCAATGTATCGTTTACCAGTATAACGATTGATACGACAGACAATAAACCTCACATGATTAAAGAATAGTTCTTGTGCTTTGGAGTTAGTGGCAAATTGTGAGGCATATTTCATATAAGCAGGGTATCCGGCTACATTGGGTTGCACAGCCTTCCCTGCACCAGAATTTTCAAGATAAAAGCCATAGCCACCACTCCACTCCCATGAATTATTCAGGTAGAGTACAGCTACCATATTGCGAGCCTGTAGTTGCAGCATAAGATAATCGAGTCCTGCAAGGAGAGAGTCATTATACACACCTGGTGCTGTCTGAAGAACGGGCTTAACTTTCCATTTCGAGTCGTCATCCCCATCACTACCCACCAGAATACGGAGGTTTGTGATACCAAGCCGTTTCAATTTATCAAGTTCTTTATTCAGTCTTCTTCTATTTCCGCCCTTTCCTGTTGAACCTAAAATAGCTGCATACCAATAGTTTGCACCTATGAAGGTATAGGGCTTATCATTACGACAAAACCTTCCGTTCTCAACAGTGACAAAAGACTGTGCCTTTATAGAAACTGTACAAAGAATACAAATAATTAAAAGGAGATATCTTACACTTCGCATAACTTCTTGAAATTACATGATTATAGTTTCAATTCTTTGGCTATCCACTCCTCCCATTCGTCCCATTGCTCTTGGAACCAATAATGGCCTGTCTCCTGATAAATACTCAACGTCTTCATACTCTTTATAACGTTATAAGTGGAATAGGTAGTATTCGGTGGCACAACCTCATCGTTATATCCAAATGAAATCCAGCATGGAACTTTCAGCCTACGTGCAAAATTTACTCCATCAAAGTACCCACTATTAGCTACTTTCTTACTATCAGGGTTCTTCTGACCATAGAAATAATGTGGCCAACCGCAAGCCTTACCATGTAGAGAGGCTGTGTGGTCACACATGGCAGCATGAACAGCACCTATAAAACTGACCTTTGGGTGCAGGGCTCCACATACCAATGATAACATTCCACCTTGGCTTGAGCCTGTTACACCTAATGTTTTCCCATCCCATTCAGGTAACAGAGTAAGATAATCTACAGCTCTCAATGCACCAACAAATATACGTCTATAAGGCATTTGATACAAGTTATCAAGATTAGCTTCCCAATAACCATTTAATGCACCATGCTGGAGATCATCGTACACCTGCTGCTGCATCGTGACAGGTATGCCATGAACACCTATTTCGAGTGTAATAGCTCCGCGGTCAGCCATATATATATCGCCTTGATAAGGTCTAACACCTGCTCCTGGTACACGAAGTAATGCAGGACGTAATCCTTTGAATTCTGTTGGGACACAAAGGATACCATAGATTCGACTACCAGGATTAATTCCATTGAAACTTACTTCATAAACCGTTACATGATCGGTACAGCGCTCAGGTAAAAGACGACGATGAGCATCAAGTGGATATTGACTTGCCTCTTGATATGTTTTTTCCCAAAATTGATCAAAGTCTGCAGGACAGTTGTCTGTTGGCTGGAGTGTCTCTGGTGCAAAACCAACTGTACACAAGCCTTCGTGTGTCTTATTACCGACGTGCGCCACAACTTTCAGCCGATAGAAACCAGCTGTCTTCATAGACGCTTTCCAAGTGGTCGTGCCATCCCGCAAGACAACATCCTTCTGTTTTACATCAGGATACATAACTGGTCCAGCCTCTATATCAACTTTTACTTGGGGGAGTGGACAACCCTCTTTCAATACAGTTACCTTAAATATTGCCTTCTCACCTAAACGATAGTTCCAATTTGCGTGATCGGGTTGAACCATTACAGCAATCTCACTTCCGCGTATCTGTGCACAGAGATTAAAACTTATCAGCAATAGAAAGCTGAAGATAAATATTAACCGTTTCATTATCTTTATTAGCTGTGTAGGTTATGACTGTAGAAAGAACAATATATATATGCTTATCTTAGACTTAAACTATTGTTTTATTAAACGATAAGTTATTACATCTTGTGCAGGAACTAACAGTTTACGTTCAACTTTTGATTTGAGCGTTGTTTTCCCTTCTATCCGTCCAGTCCATAAATTCTTTATCTTATAAATAGTTTTATCAAAGGCCGTACTTCTCTTGCTTACTTCTTCATCTGTAAGATTGAAATCTTGCCAATTGAGTGAACAAGAGAGCGGATGACGTGTAGGATTAAAGATGGTCATTGCCCAATCTCCATTGGATAAAGGTTTGAACCAATATTCGAGTCCCTCACGAATGAGGAAACGAAGTCCTTGTACTCCAAGTTTATCTTGATCAATAGCAATAAGGTCTTTATTAGTTAAGATAGCTTTCGTTTCATCACTCATATTGCGTACATCATTTCCAAGAATAAGTGGACTTGCCATCATACACCACATAGTGAAATGTGCACGGTCTTGATTAACTGATAAACCATTTCCTACTTCTAACATGTCCGGATCGTTCCAATGTCCAGGTCCTGCATAGCTTCGCAGACTGTCATTACGATTGATACAGTCTATGACGCTACATTGTATATATGTAGGGAATATACGTGTAGAATCAAACGAACACCAAATATCTGGTCCTATACGCCATGAGTCGGCAATACCCTTTGCCCAACGCCAAGGGTGGTTGTCACCCCACTCACACATAGAGAAGAATATAGGTCGACCAGCAGCCTGAAGGGCATCACGCATTAGTTGGTAAGCACCCTGTGCATTAATATTGGTTGTATTGCACCAGTCATACTTCAGATAATCAATCCCCCAACGAGCATATTGCAAAGCATCTTGATATTCATGTCCCAGCGAACCTGGGCGCCCTGCACATGTTTCTGAACCGGCATCGCTATAGATACCTAACTTTAGTCCACGTGAGTGAACATAGTCGGCAAGTGCCTTTATTCCATGTGGGAAATGCTTAGGATCAGCCTGTATAAATCCATCAGCATCGCGTTTACCATGCCAGCAGTCGTCTATGTTTACATATGTATAGCCAGCATCTTTCAGACCACTACTCACCATAGCATCAGCGATACTCTTTATAATATCTTCGTCAATGTTACATTGGAATTTATTCCATGAACTCCATCCCATCTGTGGCGTCTGTGACAAATTTTCCCATGATTGTGCACTTCCCATGAAAGGAAAAAGTAGAAGAAATAATAATGCTGAAAAACTCTTTTTATTCATATAAATTTATCGATTTTAGTTTTTAGATATTTGTAAGTGCAAAGATAAAGCATAAAAAGCAAAACTAAGCATACTATCTTGACCAAAGCTGACACTTTATGAGTTAATAGGGTTCTACCGAATACTTATTGTTTAGTTCGAAGTTCATCTATCACACTGCCTATCTCTTGATAACTGCCGAAATCCTCTTATCGTAAAAAAGAACTTGCATGTTTTCAGTCTGCTACAATGCAATAAAATAAATAAATATTAAACTTTTTTCTACGATAAAGTTGTCTACTGCCTTGTACCACATTACATTATATTTGCCATCAACACCATTGGTGTTCATACTTAGCACCAATGGTGCTGGGCGTTAACACATCAACATAGAGAACCATTATAACACAAAGTTAAACCATTGCTAAAATTCTTTCAGAGTGTACCATTTCCATATATTACTATTTTTATAACGGTGATTTTGAAGGAAATATGCCAACGGTGGTGATGAAGAGTATATTAGTCAGGAGAGAACAACATCTATTTGTTTGTTGAGAAAGGAAGCAAGGGAAGTCCAGCCTGATTTTTAATAGTCCCTAATTGGAAATTACGATAGCAGTAACGCACGTTAACAGGGTGCGCAACATTAGGAGAGGTCAGAACAAACTTACTATTCAGAATGTATTGAGCATGGGCAGGATAATATACTTTATCAGCATCCGCTATTTCAAATCCGTCATACGAGTTTGCCGTTTCTATTCCATTATAAGTATCTTTGAGATATACATAACAGCTGTCTTGATGTATCTCCACTTTGTCAAGGCTTGGACAACGATAGTAGATGTTCTCAAATCCATAATCACGTGCAGCTGCAGTCATAGCAAGACGTTCTCCTACTTGTCTTTTCTGACAAGGATGTATCTGATTGGCTTCACTTGGATAAACAAGGTCATTTGTTCCGATAAGAACCGTGTTACTTACGTTCTGTGCAACATACTGTTGCTGTATACGAATCAAAGCTGCATCTGTTCCTTGAGCGTTACCATAGTTGTGTGGTGCTATCTCAACGAAATAAAAAGGAAGATTCGGTGATTGAAATTCTTTTCTCCATTGACCAATAAGTTGAGTTAGATGTTCGCCGTAAGTTGTTGGTACTTGCCCTACGTTGCTACAGCCTTGATAGAAAAGTATTCCTCGTACTGTATAGTTTAGAATGGGATGGAATGTTCCATTGCCCCATAACAAAGGACGTAACCACTCTGTAGGATATCGTCTTACGATGTCAGCAGAATCAGTAGGCTCACTGGTATGTTGTTTGAGATAATCTTTGTCAAGCCAACCCTCAACTCTTGTACCCCCTTTATTGGCAAGGATAAGTCCGATAGGCATATCTATCATTTCATGTAAGCGGCTGGCAAAGAAATATCCTACTGCACTACACTCACTTACTGTATTTGGATTTACAATATTCCAATGACAATCGGCATCATCTTGAGGGGTTGTACGCATCATTGCAGGTATTTTTACGTAACGTATTCCTTGTAAGCGACTCGAATTAGCTATCGCATCTTGATAACCTTCTACAGGACAATCGTAGAACCCTTTCAATGGCATCTCCATATTGCTCTGCCCTGCACAAACCCATACCTCACCAGAGAGAATATTATGAAGTGTTATAGAGTTTCCTTCACAGAAAGTAATGCTCAGCGGAGTATACCCTCCCTTCGGTGTTCGTACACGAAACTTCCATCGTCCATTCTTGTCGACTTTCACTATCTGTTTACTGCCCCATGATGGTTTTATACTCACACATGCTTGTGGAGTAGCCCAGCCCCATAACTGTACGTCAGTTTGCTGTTGCAATACCATATTGTCACAAAGAATATGTGGCAGTCGAACCTTGGCAGAAGCCGAAAAGCTTACCATTAATATAATCAGAGAAGTGAAAATACTCTTTTGTATTATCATCCTTTATTGATATTTTTTCATTAAAGAGTTAGGGAGAAACTAACAAGAATTACCTCGTTAGAATCTCCCCAAACTACTATAGCTATTAGTTACGTGTTATAACGTCCTCAGAGCTCATGGCAGCCTTCCACCAGTCGTCAGTAGCATGTGTGCCTCCATACCATGGCATGAACCAACTCCACTTTGCATCACCCTTCCATTGTGTAGGAATATCAGTAACAGTACCACACTCTGTGAGCGAAATCATCTTCGTAGGATAGCGATAAGCAAGAGCATTGAAGCGGTTAGCCATTTGTTCGGCAGAGACGGCAACGCCATCCTTTCCATATACATCAGAGCCGATAATATCAACATACTCATCACCTGGATACCATGCTGCATCATCTCCTTCGGATGTCCATACCCAAATAAGGTTATTGATACCTTTCTGCTTAAAGAAGTCATACATGGTACGCCAGAGTTTTACATAGGAATCTGCAGAACCATTGCCCCACCAGAACCATTTACCTGCTGCCTCATGTAGTGGACGCCATAAGACAGGGATTCCAGCCTCCTGCAACTGCAATAGATAAGGTGTTATCTTCTCTAAATCACTCTTCATAAAGCGATTTGCCCACGTTCCTTCAGTTACAGCATCATCAAGAGTGAAGTCATTCTTTGCTGCATAGAAGTCATATTTCACTGTTCCTGCAGCCTCAACAGTAATGCCTGTGACCGTATAGTCGTGACCACCTATGATAAAGCCGTTGGCACGCATCTCGTTAAGGGTAGTTTGATCGAGTGTCATTGAGTAGCTATTGCCACTGATATCGAAGTAATCCCAATTCTTCCCGCTTTCGTCTATAAAGCCTACCCAGCTACTATTCTTGATAGAGCCTTGTGCTCCAGAATTCACATTGGTGATTTTTACTACCAACTTACTTCCTATAGATGCATTGGCTAAGATATCTTTTGTAGCCTGTGAGGTAAGTTGTATATTTCCGCTCCAGTCGGCTGGCATAACCTTGTTAGGACCACTATAAAGCACTACTGGTACGCTTGAGGCGTATGGATTAGACGTCGGAACATTCCAGTGCCAACCAATGGTAACAATTCCACCTGCGTTATGCCAAGACTGTACAGGAGTAATATCTGCATAATCTACCCAACTGCCATGATGACTTGATTGTAAGTGAATATAGTCGTATCCGTTGATAGCAGGATACTTGCCTGTAAGCTGATGTACTTTTTCGGCATTCGTGTTATTCCAAGAAACGTCAGCCATTGTTGCTGAGAAAGTCTTTTTCCCATAGTTATCAACAAGTTTCTGGTAGAGAGCTTTGGTTTCAGCTGTGGCATTGGTATTGACTGGAGCATTGGCAATGTGTTGTGTTTGGGCGACAAGGGTAGTCTTTACCATTGGTGCAGCTTTATGGTTAGGACCAGTTACAACACCTTCTGGAATAACAAGCTCATAACTTTTACCACGACTGATATTTGCCATAATCAGTAATTGATGTGATGAGCCCAGTACATTGGCACTAACAACAGGTGATCCGTTGAGCGTGATCTTACTATAATCGGCTGATGAGAAGAACACATTCTTATCGTATGAAACAATAATAGAGTCAAGTCCTGCCTTGATGTTAGTTTCGGGATTGACACCTGTAAATGTAGGAGCATCGACATCAGCAATATAATGCTCTACACTATCACTGCACGCAGTAGCTGTCAAAGATAATAACGTTAGGGATGCGATATAGAGTTTGTTGGTAAACATAGTAACTTTTTATTTTTAGTTTGATATATAAAAGGTAGTTAGGGAATATTGCCCTTATAGGAATCATCTATCCCCCAGCTACTTTCCTGTTCTTTATTTAATCGGAACTACTCTCACGTTGTCAATATCTAACTCGGGCGTACAGTCGGTTCCTTCTATACCTCCATTCCATAGGAAGAAAGAGAAGCCTGTCATCCGATTCTTCGTAATAGTCTTACCAGCAGACTGCCCTTCATGGGTTTTATTAAAGGATGAGAGAGGAATCATTACTGTAATCCAACCATCGTTTGTGTGGAATGTTCCAGTTCCTTGCCAAGGTGTCCATAAGCCACGAGGAAGGTCTGTATTGTTATTGTATTGGCTGTTAGCAGTAAGGTACGTTACGTCCTGATTGCCTGTAAAAATAAGCTGTAATGATGATGCGCTCCATGCAGCAGTAGTGGGCACACGGCATTCAAACTTTAAAGCAAGATCATTGATGTCGCACGTATCTAACATATTGGCGAAGCTTGGAATAGAGGTCAATTCTGGGAATCCAGCTGATGGCTCTGGCCAGTAATTCATAGAGAAGTCATCTTCATTCCATGTTGCACCAACCTTTCCCTGCATTGATGCTCCACCAAGATAAAGGTAGCTACCATCAATACCGCTTGTGCGTATCTTACCAGAACGCCAACCATGACCAGAGGTGAGCCCACCATGTGAACCATCAAAGTCGAACAAAATGTTTCGAGAATCTTTATACACAAAGTTCGATTTACTATTGCCATATACTGATTCTACATATACTCTACCACTCTGTGCCCCTGAAGGTACGGTAAAAGTGATACTATTCTTAGATATTGACTTAATGTCACTTACTGGCAAAGTCCCATCATTAAACTTAATCTGCAATGGTTTATAAGGGTCTTGAATGAAGTAATCACCAGTGATTGTTACCTCATCGCCAGCAGCAGCATATTCACAACTCATAGCAGAGACGGTTGGAGCTGGTACAATAACATGAAAGTTATATGTAGTAGTGTCACCTGACTCATTAATCATATAAATCTTATCAGTTACCACAGAAGGAATATTCTTTGGGATATCAACCAGCAAGGTATTGTCAGTGATATAGCTTGAATTGAGCAATGCTTCTTGATCATTAAAGAGAAGCTTACGAACGCTGCGTAAGTTCTTACCTACAAGGCAGACCGTTGTTTGCATATAACTCTTCGTAATAACAGAGTCTGCACTAATGGGAAGTCGAACATACTGTACCTCTGGAGTCCCACTGGTTGGTTTGTATTCGTCTGGCTGGTCTTGACAGGAGAAGAGACCAAAGGTGGTCACAACAGACAATGCCATCAGCGTAAAACGCATATTATTGAGATATTTCATTATTATTTCTTATGTTTAAGTTCGATAAAATTGATAATTAGTAAGCATACGCTGAACGTACATCAACATGCACAGAACCCTTTTGTAAATTACCATTAAACACAATGTCTTGACTTGGGAATGGTAATGTGAAAGTTTGTTCTGAAACGTTAGGAGCCTGTGTATCTGTTGCATAGTGCATTGTTGAAGGATCTACATTCCAGGCATGACTATCATAGTAGTTCTTGTAAAGAGTGTTCAAGCCATAGAAAGTACCACGCTTCTGTTGTTTCAACTCTCTTATACTGCCTGCTATATCATAATAGCTACGACGTACAAAGTCATACCAACGATCGCCTTCTATAGCCAACTCTAAACGACGTTCCTTCCAAACATCCTCCCAAGATATGCTTGTTGGACGCCCTGCAGACCTAATAGCGCGACTGCGTACTTTATAGTAGGCGTCAATAGCACTGGCATCAGTAGTGCTACCATTATTGCCTATGACAGCTTCTGCATAAATAAGATAAATGTCTGATAAACGGAGCACTGGTGTTGCCAAGCTGCTATGCATATTCGATGCAGATATACCATCTACAGCATAGGTCTTGTGGTCGTAGGCATTACCATAGAGGTGCTTCACACAGTTTGCACCTGTAGCACTCTGTAACATACCTGGTCCACCAGCTCCATATCCATTAGCATCATAAAGGAACTCCAGATAGTTGAAGCCCTTACGCCCACGATTGTCTGTCTTATCTGTCCAGAAGTAATCATAGAAGTCGTCAGCCATCATCATCGTTGCTTTACGACGTGTGTCTACATCGCTTCTTGTGGATGGGTCTTCTATAGGTGATACTCCAAAGGCTTCTTGCAAATCGATTGAAGGACCATTGTAACCACCCCAGCAATCACCAAACTCATCAAATCCTTGCATACCAAGATCGCTCTGAAGTGTGTTTTGTACGGTCCATATACTGGCATCAGCAGTCCACAACCATGAGAAGAGACACTCTCTATTGAGCGCATTTTGTAAACGGAAGACATCAGAATAGTTCGACATCAGTTCGCGTCCACTATTATCTATAACGTCTTTGGCATACATGGCAGCCTTGCTCAAATCGCCTGCATCTCGCTGTCCATTACCATTCGCTTTAACACCACTCTTATAAAGATATACCTTAGCCAGAAGCCCCTCAGCTGAATAGTAATCGATTCGACCTGGATTACCCTTACGAGGTAACAACTCCATAGCTTTCTCCAACGTCATGATAATATAATCGTACACATCTGACTTTTGTACACGGCTCACACTACTATACGAACCATCTGCCAACATCTTTGAGTTATCGTGTATAATAGGAACATCACCAAACGAACGAACGAGGAAGAAGTAAGCCATTGCTTTCCATGCAAGACATTCACCCATACACTGGTTCTTGACTGCCTGAGATGCTGATGCGCCCTTCAGATTATTGTAGACAGTATTGGCATGTGCCACAACCGACCAAAGAGAGTTCGACATATTTGTGAGGTCTTCATCTGTACTGTTGACTGTGAGCGTCATATACGGGCTTGAACTCCAATAGTAGTTACCAGACATTACCTCACCCACCTTAATAAATCCTCTTTGGAAGTCATACCAAGGAGAATTGTAAAGGTAGTTGACTCCTTGCACACACTGATTGTCATCCTTATAGAAGGTTCCTGCATTATAGGAGTCCTCTGCTGGGCGATCAAGAAAATCGTTACATGACGACATTAGGACTGTTCCCGCAGCAAAAGCACATGCTATATATAGATATTTTATTGTTTTCATTTTGATAAGTTTGTTATGTTAGAAACTTAAACTCAGACCGAACGAATAGGTTGTTGGTGATGGATAACGGCCATTATCTACACCATAAGAGTAACCGTTTATATCGGCTGTACTTGCACCAATCTCTGGGTCATAACCATCGTAATCCGTGATGGTCAGCAGGTTCTGTATATTCATATATACACGAACATTCTCCATTCCGAACTTTGTAATCCACTTCTTTGGGAGAGTGTAACCCAGCGAAATATTCTTCAAGCGAATATATGAACCATCTTCTATGTAACGATCGCTAATAACATCGTTGTCATTAGGGTCAGTGATGGTAGCGCGAGGAATATTCGTTCCTGGGTTTGCTACACGTATATTGCTAACATCGTTATACCAATAGTTACCTGCAGGATATGTCTTCGAAGGGTTGATTGGTTCTAAACGTGCGCGCCCTGTAACATCCTTGAGCTGATTACTCCACAAAGTATTCATGTGGGTAAGCTTCATCTTCATGTAGTTATACACCTTGTTGCCATAGGAGCCATTGATAAAGATGTTAAGGTCGAAGTTCTTATAGTGGAAAGTATTGGTCCAACCAAAAGTAAACTTTGGCATTGGCGAACCTAAGTTGGTCTTGTCATAATCATCTATCTTACCATCTGGCTTACCATCAGGTCCACTAATATCCTTGAATTTCAAATCACCTATCCATGGAGTTGTATTACGATCAAAGCTCTTTCCATCAGCAGGATACTTTGCCGTCTTAGGAGAGGTCTCTAAATCGGCTAAGTCTTTATAGACACCATCTGTAACAAAACCATAGAAGCTGTAGAGTGATTCACCTACATTTGATAAACTTACAACATCATTCCACTGTCCATAACCAACGATAGCAGCATTCTGTGTACCCGAGAGAGCAACCAGCTTATTCTTGTTCCATGATATCTGGAACTCTGAATCCCACTGGAAACGTCCTACTAATGGATGCGTATTCACTGTAAGCTCAAGACCTGTATTGCGAATGGTTCCATAATTTCCGTATGGAGGTGCTAAAACAGATGATACATTACCCGATGTACCCATATAGGAAGGAAGCTGGAGTGGCATCAACATATCCTTTGACTCCTTACGATACCAATCAAGCGTAAGATTAATTCGATTATTCAGTAATCCGAGGTCGAGTCCGAGATTCCATTGTTCCTGGCTTTCCCATTGTATATCAAGATTCGGAATATTATCAGGACGATATGACTTACCCAACAATGTTGGCATAGCCTTCATAAGTGTACCCCACTTGTAAGAGCCAATAGCAGAGTTACCAGTTTGTCCCCATCCTGCCCTCAACTTACCATTTGTAATATATTGGTTAAGGAAACTCTTCTTGAAGAAACTCTCATTGGTAAAGCGCCATGATGCTGCAAATGAGTGGAATCCTGCCCATCGCTTGTTAGGTCCAAAGTTGGAACTACCATCATAACGATAAGTATAAGTGGCATTATAACGGTCGTTGAAAGCGTATGTAAGGCGTGTGAAGACTGATGCCATAGCTGAACTACCGAAGCCAACACTAATTGATGGAGTACCAGTACCTAAAGCTGGATTGTTTATAGTATTTGCTGGCAGATTGGTATTCTCGGTACGATTGTTATCATACTTACTTTCCCACATTTCCTGACCAAGCATTGCAGAGAAGTTATGCTTGCCTATTGTGTTTGAATAGGTTATATAGTTCTTTAACTGCCAGAATGTTCCTGTACCTTTCTGAACCGATGCAGAGTTGATGCTACGCTTCCAACTTCCTAAGTCAACTGTTGGAAAGAAACGAAGACCACGATCAGCACTAAGGTCATAGCCTAACTCTGCATGCCATACTAAGTGCTTGATAGGTGTAACTTCAAAAAACAGGTTTCCATTAAGTTTGCGACGTTCAAGTTTTATTTGGTTTAACATAGCCATCGCAATAGGATTAGGATTGGAGAATCCTTCCTTTGAAACTGATGAATAGCTTCCGTCTAAATTATAAATAGGAATGTCAGGAGGAGTCGTTAATGAATAGTTGATAATACCTTGGTCACTATCAGCCAACTTCAAATTGTCATTTGTGGTGGAAAAATTAGTACTCAAGCCCATCTTCAACCACGATTTCAGTTGTGCATCCAAGTTAACACGCATACCAAGACGATTGAACTCACTACCAATAATGGTTCCCTCTTGATTCATATAGTTGGCTGAAACGTAGTACTGTATCTTATCAGAACCTCCTTGCGCAGAAATCTGGTGTGAATGTTGGAAAGCTGTTCTGAAGATAGCATCTTGCCAGTTTGTTCCTTTTCCTAACAAGGATGGATCAGTATAATGCTTGTCTGCATCATCTTTATTAATCTGCCCTGTTGTAACAAAGTCGTTGTAATAATCAGCAAATTCACGAAGATTCATAATACCTAATCGACGGTTCTGACGACTCCATGCCATCATCCCATCGTATGAGAACTTTGCTTCACCCGCCTTTCCACGGCGTGTTGTAATAAGAACTACACCATTAGCACCCTGTGCACCATAGATAGCTGTAGCAGAAGCATCCTTAAGAATCTCCATTGACACAATGTCATTCGGATTGATTGTGGAGAGAGGTGATATTGTTGACATCTTACCATTTCCCAAGGCATCACCCAATCCATAGGATGAACCACTGGCGCCACTACTCTGAATAATCACACCATCAATAACATAGAGTGGTTCAGCATTGGCATTGATGGTGGCTTGTCCACGAACGCGAATACTTGATGACGTTCCTGGAGCACCAGAAGTACTCGTAGCAGTAACACCAGCAGCACGTCCCTGTAATGTTTGGTCGAGTGAGGTAACTATGGAACCACGCAACTTCTTTTCATCCATCGTAACCGAAGCTCCAGAGACATCGCTTTTCTTCATAGAACCATAACCAACGACAACGACTTCATTAAGAGCGACATTGTCTTCTGATAGTGTAACTTGATAAGTCGACTGTCCCGTGACCTTCACTTCTTTCGTCACATAACCTACATACGAGATTACAAGCGTACTACCAGGCTTCACCGAAAGCGAAAAGTTTCCGTCAAGGTCAGTTACCGTAGCATTATTTGTTCCTTTCTCCTTTACTGTAGCACCAATAATAGCTTCTTTTCCATCACTAACTTGTCCTGTAATCTTTAGAGCTTGCTGTGTAATAGAATTCACAGCCCTTACACCTGCAGCTTGCACATGTAGCGAATGTCCAAGCATTGTAAGTGCTAAGCAACTTACAACTAATGTAGCCTTTTTGTTATTTAATTCCATTATAATTGGGGTTTAGATTGTTCTTCTTTAATTAAACTTTATGACTTTCTTGCCTTATAGGACAGATATTCATATATTAAATTGCTGTTATACAACGTTTTTAGTTTCTTACTTGTATTCATCTTCCTCTGTGATCTTTGACTCCAGATGATAAATTTTGTTCAATTTAGGCTATATATTCAATGCTATTTAGCAAAAGAACAACTTTGGTGCAAAGATATATTTAATTTAGGAATAGTTATTGTATTTTTTTGTTGGTTACTGATACTATATTGATAATCTTTTGTCAAGAGCAATTTTCTTATGATAAAATGCGAAATAATAGCTATAGGTAGTATTCAAAACGCAACACATGCTCTTTGCTTCTAAAAGACGCCCAATTGGCTTGCAAAAGATGCCCTTTAAGACGCTTACTAACGCCCTTTTGAAGTCCAATTAAGCACCTTTTAGGAAGCAAGTTGAAGATGGGACGCTCAGGAAAACCATTCCTGTCAGTTCGATATCAGGAAAGCGCCTTCTTGTCAGGAAATGTGGGAATTTGGTCTTCTTATCCGTAGATGGTGTGGGAAATGACCATCTATGTGTGAATATCCAGGAAAATCCCAAGATTTTCGAGTCCGCTTCCTGCAGGGCTGTCATCAAAGCTGTAGCCTCTGGTGCCCTTTCACTTTCCGATGTCCGTGTTACGGGTAGATCGGTAACGGGCAATATGGCGGAGTTGAGTTACGCACTGCTCAAGAACAAAGGACGGGAGTTTTTCACAGGCAGAATACCTCTGTTGATTATTGATCCCACGGGAAGCGGAGACTTCACTTCTGACAATATACGTTTCGTCAGAAGCTCCTCCACAGACCATACTCGTGAGAAAATTATTTTCCGCAATGTCTTCCTTGATACCGACGGCAGCGGCAGTGACATTTTCTCTTTCGGCTACTACGACGGACTAAAGGCATCCATTCTTCCACATGACACACACTGTAAGAACGGCACGTCTTTGCCGGACGGCAGTATCAATATAGCAATAGAACTGGGAACGCGATTTTATCGCATCAGT
This sequence comes from uncultured Prevotella sp., assembly GCA_963540415.1. Taxonomy (GTDB): domain Bacteria; phylum Bacteroidota; class Bacteroidia; order Bacteroidales; family Bacteroidaceae; genus Prevotella. The sequence goes on along the minus strand of CAUTPS010000036.1, from coordinate 2,239 downwards.
ACTATTTTTAGAATACTTGTTTTTATAAAGTGATGATGGTAATTCACCGATTATATGCGTAATATATTATAAATTAGAATATTGTTCTGGTAGAACATTGTCCCCATTACTCATATCTAATAGCTTCTATCGGGTCGAGTTGAGCCGCTTTCTTAGCAGGATACCAACCAAAGAATACACCTGTAAAGGTACAGACAGCAAAGGACATAACAATGGTCCATGGCTGAATTTCAATTGGCCAATGGGCAAATATTTTAACAGCGTATGCGCCACAAACTCCTACAATAACCCCGATTATACCACCTGTTACACTGAGCAGGATAGACTCTATGAGGAATTGGTTGAGAATGTCTATCCCACGTGCGCCCACACTCATACGTAGTCCTATCTCTCGAGTACGTTCAGTAACACTGACATACATAATGTTCATAATACCAATACCACCTACAATGAGGGAAATACCTGCCACGCAGCCTAAGAGAATAGTAAGCATATTGGTGGTAGAATTCATCATAGATGATAATTCTTCCTGTGAACGAATATTGAAGTCGTCTTCATCGCCTTCTGTATTGTCTGTTGCTTCCTTTAGTTTATGCGTACGGCGGAGTATGGAAGTCATTTCGCTTGTAGCTTGTTCGGTAACGCCTTCTGTTACGGCGGAGGCAATGATTTGACTGAGGTAATCTTGTGCCAGAATACGTTTCATCACCGATGTGTAAGGAGCCAGTACATAATCGTCTTGATCCATACCCATAGTGTTGTAACCTTTCTTTTTCATCACACCGATGACACGGAACGGTATTGTGCCGAAACGAATAACCTTTCCGATAGGGTCAGAGCCGTCAGGGAAGAGATTGTCAGCAACGGTGCGTCCCAATAGACATACTTTAGCAGCCGATTTGATATCTGCCGAGGTGAACATTTCACCATCAGCAACCTCAAGCTGACGAATCTCAAGGTAGTCTTGATTCGCTCCAATGATAGACGATGGGGTGTTCTGATTGCCATAAATGAATTGTCCGCTACTGGAAACTATCGGACTAATAGCCTTAATATATTTACATTCGTCTTTGAGAGCTTTATAGTCAGTTAGCTTCAATGTCTCCATAGAGGAAGCCTCTTGCTGTACACCACCTCTGCGATCGGCGCCTGGATTAATCATAATCATATTCGACCCCATCTCGGCAATATTGCTCTGTATACTCGATTTGGTGCCTTGCCCAATGGCAAGCATCGTAATAACAGATGCTATACCAATAATGATACCCAATGCTGTGAGGAATGAGCGCGTCTTGTTGGCTGCTATGGCGCGCAAGGCTATTTTGAAAAGATTGGTGATATTCATTTCTAAAAAGTTAAAAACAACAATTCTTTGTATATAGTTGAAAGAGATAAGACTACTATTATTTTACGAGAGAATAGAAACAAATTCTTAGGTAATATATGTCTTCTTATTTCCTTAACTTATATATTTATTCATCACTATTTTTTGGCAAAGCAGCCAATCCTTCTGCTGCCGACAGTATGTTATGGTTATAATCATCGGCTATCACCCTGCCATCACGAAGTTGTATATTGCGACTAGAGTAATTGGCAAGGTCTGGATTATGGGTAACGAAAATAATCGTTCTACCTTCAGCGTTTAGCTTTTGGAAGAGAACAAGTATCTCAAATGAGGTGCGTGTATCAAGATTACCTGTAGCCTCATCAGCAAGAATAACTGCTGGATTATTGACTAAGGCTCGTGCAATAGCAACTCGTTGCATCTGTCCACCAGACATTTGATTGGATTTATGGTATAGTCGCTCGCCTAACCCGACAACCTTCAAGGCCTCTACGGCACGGTCAAATCGTTCTTTTGCAGTAACCTCAGAGTTATACATCAATGGAAGTTCCACGTTCTCAACACTGGTAGTTTTTGGTAATAAGTTGTAGTTCTGAAAGATAAAACCTATCTTACGATTACGGAGTACGGCTCGCTGTGCCTTCGACATTGTGCGGACAGAAACTCCGTCAAGATAGTATTCTCCCCTTGTAGGCGTATCGAGACAACCTAATTGGTTCAGTAATGTAGACTTTCCAGAGCCAGATTTACCCATAATGGTTACAAACTCACCCTCGTATATTTTGAAAGAAACACCTCGTAGAGCATGAACAGTTTCTTCACCTACCACAAATTCACGTTCCACCTTGTCGAGTTGAATAACGACTTTACCATTCTCTTCCTTTGTAGAAGAGG
>CAUTPS010000035.1:0-27086 GCA_963540415.1 uncultured Prevotella sp. | reverse complement strand
GATGAGTTTCTTCCCTTTGATTCCTATTTTCAGCAATACTTAGGTTATAAGAAAGGGGGCGTTTTGATGGTTGATGTCGCCTTGTTTTCAGATTACAGAATAGTCTATCAAAAGGGAGTTACAGGTATTACTTGCGAAGACTATAGGGTGAAATTTAAGTATCTGAAGGAACTTGGGAAGGGGCGTAAGATGCTTACAATAAACTTGGATAAAGGAGTTATTGTAAATGAATAGGACGATTTTAGAGTCGCCACTTATCTTTTTTGTCGCACAAAGCTAACTTCTTTGTCCTCGTACCACAACAAGCCTTTGATAGTCAGTATGCTATCGTGTAACTCCATGACTTTACAGCGGTTAGTGTCATTCTCATCATAGACTAAAAAAAGCGAGTCGTTCACAAAGTGGTAACTATTAAACCACTTGCAAGTGTCGCCTGCGCCTGGGTCGTATCCTACAATAGAATCCGTCACGTCGAGTGTTGGACGCATACCAGTGTATGTCTTTTCCACACCTACCCAGTTTCCTATAAACTCTTTGGGGTAAACGCGTCCATCGTTTCTACTGCAAGCAACGAGCAAAACTAACAAGAAAATAGAAAGTAAGTAGTATCTCATACCTCATGAATTTACCAATATCAACAATTTGGATAAGTGCATATATTATAAAAGGTTGACCAAAACAGAATTATATCCTATAGCCCCTTTATGAGATAAACGCCGTTACTACCATAAAATTGCTTAGTATAAAGGTTTTTTTTAGATGATTGCAAATGTCGCAAAACACTCTTTTGATATTTGAAATTTGTTTACATAATGAGCGTGTTTTTAGGCTTTAAAAGGCGATAAAACGAGCTAAAAAGCCACCTTTGTAAGTCACAAGGAATCAGCGAGTTGCATAGTCGAGTTTCAAAAGGTGCTTAGTAAGACTTCAAAAGGGCGTTAGTTAGGGGCTTAAAGGGCATCTTTTGCAAGACTATTGGGCGTCTTTTAGAAGCTAAAAGAGCATCTTTTATTTTTCAATATTTGAATATTCTTTACAAAACTGTTTTGTGTTTGGTTTTCTATCATTGACTATTGAGGTGTCGTTTATGTGTAAAGTTTTAGTTTTGGTTTGGTTTCTTTTCTCATTGTATTATTAGCCCTATACATTACAAAAGCTACCCCCTTCATTCTTTCGAGTGAAGGGGGGAAAGTTGCTTTATGCTTGAAAATCAATAAAAGTCAGGCTAAAACGTAAACAGTTTTGAATATTTCAAAATTGTTTTGTGCGGATAATGAATAGGACTTAATTATTCTTTTTGTAACTCACTACCGCCCAGGTACCCATAACAAGACCTATTCCCGAGAGGGCAAGCACCTGATGGGCAATACTGCTGAAGTCACCTCCACGAATAAATACCGTACGCATTGCCTCAATGAAGTAGCTCATAGGGTTGATATAAGTGGAAAGATAAGCAAACTGTGGCATCGAACGTGTCGGAGTGAACAATCCTGAAAGTAACATGAGTATGACCACGAAGAACCAAATTACGAAGATTGCCTGCTGCATCGTATCGGAGTAGTTGGAAATAATCAGTCCGAAAGATGAAAAGAACAGTGCAAGCAACATTGATAATAGGTAGATGAGGGCTATATTGCCCACAGGTGTGATACCATACAGCAGCCATGCCAACAGCAGGCAGACCGTCACGATGAAAAAGGCAATCATCCAGTAAGGAATCAGCTTGGCAAGTATGAAAGTCCATTTGCTTACTGGTGTTACGTTTATCTGTTCTATTGTCCCCTTTTCTTTTTCGCCCACGATGTTAAGCGTTGGTAGGTATCCTGTCATCGTCATCATCACCATTGCAAACAGTGCAGGAATCATAAAGAGTTTGAAGTTGAGATGATTGTTATAGAGAAACAGCGTGTCTACCTTTGTCTTCACAGCAGCTGCAGAAGGAAAAGCATTAGCAGTAACAATCTGAGAAAGGTATCCTGAACCCAACGCCCCCTTTATTCCATTGACTGCATTAGCCGCAATCAGTACCTGCGGTAGGTGTCCTGAACTTAAATCGCGGCTGTAGTTCTGAGGTATGACAACCACGATATCTGCTTCAGAATGTTCTATATTCCTGAGTGCCTGTGCGTAGGTTGGCTGCTGACCATGGAAGATAAAATACTTATTCGCTTCTATCTCGTGCACCAACTGCTGTGACTGTGAAGAATGATCGTTGTCGACAACATCCACCACAATATTCTTCACCTCCATATTCATTACCCACGGCATGACACACATAATCATTATGGGAAAGACAATGATAAGTCTTGGCAGAAAGGAATTACGTCGGATCTGTGTAAATTCTTTCTTTAAAAGATATTTCAGTACCATAGTGTTCTATTCTAATCGTTTGTTAAACTTAGCCAATGCGAGGGACATCAGACCTATGAGCATACTTATAAGAACAGTTAGCTCAAAGTAAACTTCCTTAATTCCAACACCCATAATCATTAGTTTGCGCATAGCACTTGTGTAGTACCGTGTAGGAATGATGGCTGAGACATATTGTAATATCTGTGGCATTGACTCGATGGGAAATATCATTCCAGAGAGCATTATAATAGGCATTAGCAATACCATCGCTGATAAGAGAAGGGCTACAAGTTGCGTCTCAGCTATTGTTGAGATAAGTAGTCCTAACGAAAGTGCAAGGAGGATATAGATAGTAGAAACTACGAATATCCAAAACAATGAACCCTTTACTGGTACGCCTAAGACAAACGTAGCCATGAGGAGTATCACGATCAGAATGGCGAAGGCAAGCACAAGATAGGGTACTGCCTTGGCAATAATCATCATTAACGGCTTTGTAGGCGATACAAGCAGCACCTCCATCGTTCCCTTTTCTTTTTCTCGAACAATGGAGATTGATGTCATCATCGCACAAATCAGCATCAACAACGTACCCATAATGGCTGGAACAAAGTTGTAAGTCGACTTCATCTGAGGATTATAAAGTAGTTTTGAGTTCACAACACTACTTTCTGCATTGGCTATGACGGCTTTGGCATAGGTGGTCCACTGCTGTGCCATATTAGGGTCTGTGCCATCGACAATGAGCTGATAGTTAGACTTCCTGCTTGCAAAGTCCTGCGCAAAGACCACAGCCATGTCGGCCTTTTGGTCACGGATAGCTTTCTCGGCTTCGGCAGGCGTTGCCACAACCTTTGTCAGTGTGAAGTATTCAGATGCTGCCAAGCGGTCTGCTACTTGCTGAGTGGCATTATCGGCATTGCTCATCACGATGACGACACGCACGTTTCGCACATCATTGGTGACGGCAAAACCAAAGAGAAGCATCATTACGATGGGCATACCAAAGAGCATCAACATCGTGCGTTTGTCGCGAAGAATATGCTTGGTTTCCTTGATAACAAATGAAAAAAATGGCTTCATCTATAATTGTTTATTTCTAATGAATTGGTCATCTTAATCCGAACTGCGCGTTGCTTGGCGTGCCAGATAGGTAAATACGTGGTCCATATCAGGTTGGTTGAACTCCCGTTTCAGTTCGTCGGGCGTTCCCAAAGCCTTTATCTTACCGTCTACCATGATGGAAATACGGTCGCAATACTCAGCCTCATCCATATAGTGTGTGGTCACAAAGACCGTTATTCCCTGCTCTGCAGCATCGTAGATAAGTTCCCAGAACTGGCGACGTGTGGCTGGGTCGACGCCTCCCGTAGGCTCGTCAAGGAACACAATGCCAGGCTCATGAAAGATACTTACAGAGAAAGCAAGCTTCTGTTTCCAGCCTAAAGGCAGACTTGCCACCAACGTGTTGCGATGCTCTGAGAAGTTCAGACGCTCTAACAACTCGTCAATCTTGCGGCGTATTTCGTCATCCTTCATACCATAGATACCTGCAAAAAGGGTGATGTTCTCAGCAACAGTGAGGTCGTCATAGAGCGAGAACTTCTGACTCATATAGCCGATGTGTCGTTTGATTTGTTCATACTCGGTGCGTATGTCAAATCCAACTACCCTTCCTGTGCCGCTTGTGGGCTGGTTTAAGCCTGTAAGCATGTGCATGGCTGTGGTCTTTCCGGCTCCGTTAGCACCGAGAAAACCGAAGATTTCGCCCTTCTTCACCGAAAAGGAGATGTCGTCTACAGCGTGGAATGAACCGAAAGCCTTGATAAGATGATCTACTTCAATGACCTTTTCAGCTTCTTTGTTAGTATCGTTAATCGCCTTATTGTCCGTTGTTCGTTCGATAGCTGGTGGGTTAAAGATGTCTTTAAACGCTGTAAGAATATCGTCAGCTGTACCAATTCCTTGTACAACTCCTTCTGAAAGGAAGGCTACTCGCTCGCAACTTCTCACCTCATCGAGGTAAGGTGTGGAGGCAACGATGGTTATATCGCGCTCTTTCAGTTGGCTGAGAATCTCCCAAAACTCCTTTCGGCTGACTGGATCAACACCTGTTGTTGGCTCGTCAAGGAAGAGAACACTAGGCTGATGAACCAATGCACAGCAGAGTGCTAACTTCTGTTTCATACCGCCAGAGAGTGCTCCTGCCTTTCTATCCTTAAATCGTTCGATCTGCGAATAGATAGGTTTGATGGCATCATAGTTCTCTTCTACCGTTGTATTGAAGAGTGTAGCAAAGAAGTGAAGGTTCTCTTCTATCGTCAAATCTTCATAGAGTGAGAATCTTCCAGGCATATAACCGACTCGTTTGCGCACCTCTTCCATTTGGCTCACCACGTCAAACCCATCTACCGTTGCCGTACCCGTCTCAGGTAAAAGCAGCGAACAGAGAATGCGAAACATGGACGTCTTGCCAGATCCGTCAGGTCCGATGAGCCCGAAGATCTCACCTTTATTCACTGAGAAGCTAACCTCTTTCAGAGCCTGAACCTTTCCGTAGTGCTTTGATATGTTGTTTACTTCTATTGCTGTCATCGTTTACTTACCCCTTTAAAACTTCACTTCGCCATACATTCCAATCTTTGCATAGCCATCGTTTTGGAACTGTATCTTGATAGCATAAACCAAATCGGCGCGCTCATCTTCTGTGACAATACTCTTTGGAGTGAATTCAGAACGGCTTGATATCCATGTAACGACACCGTCATATTGCTTTTTCTCACCGCCACCATAGTCTGCCATTACCTTTACTTTCTGTCCTAACTTAACGTTTTTGAGCTGTTCAGAGGTGATATATGCTCGTATATACATCCGCTTGGTGTCTGCAATCTTGAACAAAGGTTTGCCTGCGGAGACAAACTCTCCTTGTTCAGCATACTTCTCTAAGACGGTTCCTGTGAGCGGACTCTTCACAAAGGTGTGAGCAATTTGGTCGTCAATCTGTGCTTGTTGGTTGCGAACACCAGCCTGCTGTGCGTTTACTCCTGTCTGTTGAGCGTTGATACCGTCCATTTGGGCAGCTATCCCCTTGTTTTGTTCGGCTAAAGATGCGTTTTGACTGGCAATCTGTTCCTGCGTAGCAACGAGTTGTTTCTTTAGTACTTGTATCTGATAATCAATGTCATCAACTTGTTTACGTGGCACAGCACCGTCTTTCAAAAGTTCAGAAAAGCGTTCACGCTCACGCTGCTGATTAGCAATCTGTTGGCGGATAGATGCCACTTGCTTCTCAAGGTCTAACTGTCTGCTTGCCGTTGCTTGTCGGTTGGCAGCCAATTGTCGCTTGTTTGCTTCGAGCTGACTATGTGTTGCCGTTAGTTGTTCGTTACTTGTAGACAACTGTTCACGCTTCAATGTGAGCTGGCGTGAGTCAATCTGACCAACAGTCAGTCCGTTATTAAGCAACTGTCCTTCGGTAACATTGAAGCTTATCAACTGACCTGTAGACTCAGCAGATACTGTGACTTCGGTAGCTTCGAATGTTCCTGTTGCATCATAATCCTTCTTATTATTTCCGCAAGATACCATCATAACGGCAAGACTGGCTAATATAAATATCTTCTTCATATCCTATTGATTGGTTGTTTTTATTCGTTGTTTGTATATTTCAGATTATACATCTCCTTGAGCATATCAATCTCGTGAATGGTTTGTTGAGTCTTGGCTGCATTCTCATTGCTTATCTCTCGCAGCAAACTATTGACATCTATGATTCCATGAGTAAGCTTTGACTCTGCAGCCTTACGTACATTCGTACGCAATACGATGATTTCATCGTCGCTTTTTATCATCGTCTGATAGCGACTGATGTTTTCAGACTGCTGTATCTCTTCCAGTTTATTATTGAAAAGGAATACTTCACGCGCATTCTCTATCATTTCTCGTTGTGCGCTTAGCCTTGCTTTGTCGTTCTTGTGTGTGTAAAAAGCACTTACATTCCATGATAATTTGATGCCGACGATACCATTCAAACTCCACTTGCGGTTCATCATATCCTCAAACATATTCAGTCCTGGATAGCCGTAAAAGCCTTGTGCAAAAAGTCCTAACTTGGGTCGCAATTGTGTGTCTAAGGCTTTCTCCTTTGCTTCTGTAAGTTCTAATTGACTATTGTATAGGCGCATCTCAGGGCGATTATTTACAGACGAAGCTATTTGGACAGGTGCTGGTTTCTGTGTATTGTTCACCTCGAGTCCACAGAAGACGCTTAACATACGCTGTAACATTTGCTTTTGCTGCTTTAGACTTTCGTTCTGCTGCTCTACGCTTAGTCGCTCAGCTCGTACATTGTCGAGGTCGCTTGTAGCTGCTGTACCGCCTTTTACCATAGCTGAAAGTTTGTTCTCACTTGACAGCAGTAACGTTCTAACATCCTCGTTGAGCTGGATTTGCTCGTTTAACAACAAGAGTGAGAAATACATCTCATTGACACGCTGACGCACCTGATACAAGTTTACCTCCGTCTGTGCCTCCTGTACTTTTCCCTCCTGTTGTGCGATGTCACGCTGATTGCTAATGCTACCACCATCATAGATGGTCTGCTGAAGGTCGACACCAATCTTATACTGATCCTTACTTAGTCCTTTCATGTTGAGCCCCATCTGTTGATACAACGTTTGCATACGCTCTGGCCAATCCGTAACAGCACTCTGATAGGTTGCTTGCGCTGATGCAGTGAGCTGTGGCAACCATGCCTTTTGAATGTTCTTTACCGTCAGCTGGGTGGTCTTGGCAATCAACCCATACTGCTTGATAAGGGGATAATTCTTTTCTGCAGCCTGCTGACATTCTCCCAATGTCTGTGCCTGACTAATGGTAGTCATCATTATCAGGGCAAGGGTTATCATTATCTTCTTCATATTCATACCTTTATATATATGCTTGTTTACTGTATTTCTGTCCTCTTTTTGTTGGTTTAATGCAAAATTATTATATCTTTCTTGCTATCTGATTATCCAAAGATTAGATTAAATTGCCATTTTGTACGATTAATATTAAAATCATTCTTTATCTCAACAGAATAATGTTATATTTGCAATTAAATCATACAAAAAGGAAACTTTATGAATACAACGAAGGTAGTAAACCATATTTCAATAGAAAATTTGAATATAAATGAGGTTCTTAGTCACCAAGACAAGTTTTTTGCCAATGACGATGCAGTTCTTATTCTCAATGGAAGTGTACAGAGGATTCCTGTTTTCAATTTGAAGGAAATATATCAAATGGTAGAACCTCGTTTTACTCTTGTGACGGAAGGAAGTGCAGAGATTTGTATCAATCTGCAGGATTATCACGTAGAGAAAGGAAATGTTATATTGATTCCTGCTGACACTATTGTTGAAGCCAATGAGATTTCTGATGATGTTCGTGTGATGGCTATTGTGTTCAGAGATAGTTTAGAGTTGACTGATGAGGTGATTTATAAAGCTTCTCCAACAGAGTTTGATAGATTGTTGAAAATGTATTATCTTTTATGGGATATCATACAACTTTCTCCCTATCGCAGGAAGACTGTACACAACCTTTTAAATACGATAGTTTCTGATGTTCAGGAAATGAAGGATACTGAGTCAGAAAATATTCAGAATGAAGGTTCTACGCGTGCGCAGGAGCTTTTCCTACAATTCAAACGGCTGATAAAACAACATTGTATGCAGGAACGCTCAATCCCTTTTTATGCCTCCCAACTTCGTATAACACCGCATCATCTCTCTGCTCTTATAAAGAAAGCGAGCGGTCAGAGTGTGATGTATTGGATTAACCGTGCTACTATACAGGAAGCAAAGCTGTTGTTGAAAACCAACGGGATGATGGCTTACGAAATAGCAAACCAAATGAACTTTCCCAGTGCTTCGGCTTTTTCCAAATTCTTTAAACGCGAAACGGGCTTGACACCTCGTGCTTATCAGGAAACAACCTATAAATAAGAAAGATGTTTTGAGTTCTATTTTTCAATGCCAAAAATACGAGAATAGGTTTGAATTTTATTTACAATACAAAGGTGCTTTTGGGCTTTAAAAGGTGAAAAAACGAGCTAAGGGGTTACCTTTGTAAGGTGCATAGAATCAAGTGGTTACAAAATGGTATTTTAAAAGGTGCTTAATAAGACTTCAAAAGGGCGTTACTTAGACTTCAAAAGGGCATCTTTTGCAAGCTAAAAGGGCGTTAATAAGAAGCTAATCTACGCCATTTTTGTTTGTAGTATTAGAATTTTATTTACAAAAGTCATACTTCTTGCAAAAGCTATAGAGAAGAGAATAAGGTGAAAGTGTAAAAACAGAAAAGTTCTTCTGTTACCCTGTCTTCAGACAATTCAGTCTTTGTTCATCTGTTACTTTGTCTATCTATTCCCCCTTCTTTTGTTTCTCTGTTACTCTGTCTTTATTTTTATCCTGTTTACAATTAAACTCGCTACCTTGTCAACTCGTTACCTTGTCAACCAAAGAAACGTTCTTCTGTTACTCTGTCTTTATTTTATCCTGTCTTTGTTTTTCTGTTACCCTGTCTTAATCTTACTTTGTCTCAAAGTAGTTTAGTCATCTTGTCTACAGCAATAGTGGTAATCATAATTATGAATTTTGAATTATGAATTTTGAATTAAAACTAATCATAATTATGAATTATGAATTTTGAATTCTGAATTAAAGCTAATCATGGTTCTGATTACCTCATGTCTATAAACGAAAAAACCGCAGGACAATGTCCTGCGGCCAATTTCTCTCTTTTTCTGTTCGTTCTCTGATTACTTAACAGAGTCAGCAGCAACTGAATCAGCAGCAACTGAATCAGCGTGTACGCTATCTACCATTGAATCAGCAGCCATTGAGTCTGCTGTAGAGTCAGCGTTCTGAGCTGGCTTAGAGTTACCACCACAAGATGCGAAAGAGATAGCTGCGATAGCTACGAACATTAAAACTAATTTCTTCATTTTCTTTGCTTTTTAAATCTGTAAAACAATCATTTGTTTGTTAAAACGATGCAAAGGTAAGTATTTTTTTTATACGGCAATAATATTTTTAGAACTTTTTTTGTTCTTCTTTTGTAACAAATTTATAAAGTGTTGATAATCAATACGATGTGAATATTAAATAAATGTTAAAGACTTTGGTGTGTGCCTACACAATTTAAAATCCCTTTGTTTTTAGTGCCTTTAGAGCTTTGTTTTTGCGTGTAAAATCTTATTTTCTGGCTCTTTCTTGTTTTTTCTGATGAGCAAACGGGCTTATTTCTTTGGTTTTGTCTTCATTTTACTGTAACTTTGCAAGTTATATGATAGATACAGCAGCATTTCAAGGCAAGACAGCCAAGTTCTATACGTTGGGTTGTAAGCTCAACTTCTCAGAGACAAGTACCTTCGCGCGTACCTTATATAATATGGGCGTGCGTGAAGCGAAGAAGACTGAGCAGGCAGACATATGTCTGATCAACACCTGTTCGGTTACTGAGGTTGCTGACCACAAGTGCCGTCAGATCATCCATCGTATGGTGCGCCAGAACCCTGGTGCTTTTGTAATCGTGACAGGTTGCTATGCTCAACTCGAGAGTGCAACGGTAGCGAAGATAGAAGGTGTTGACCTTGTGTTGGGTAGTAATGAGAAAGCCGACCTCGTACAGTATCTTAGTGATGCTTGGAATAAGGTCGATACAGCTAAAGAAGAGACGTCAGAGGGAGAGTATCACTCTGTAAAGACGAAGGATATTAAGAGTTTCCAAGCAAGTTGCTCACGTGGTAATCGTACACGCTACTTCCTAAAGGTGCAAGACGGATGTAATTACTTCTGTACTTATTGTACGATTCCTTTTGCTCGTGGATTCTCACGTAACCCGACTATTCAGTCGCTTGTTGCGCAGGCAGAAGAGGCTGCAAGAGAGGGTGGAAAGGAGATTGTGTTGACGGGAGTTAATATAGGTGACTTCGGTAAGACTACAGGTGAGAGTTTCTTAGACCTCGTTAAGGCATTAGATAAGGTAGAGGGCATACAGCGATTCCGTATTAGTTCGTTGGAACCTGACTTGATAGATGATGAGTTGATAGCATATTGTGCAGAGTCACGAGCGTTTATGCCACATTTCCACATCCCACTTCAGAGTGGTTCTGACGAGGTGTTGGAGTTGATGCACCGTCGTTATGACACGGCACTCTTTGCTCGTAAGATTAAATTGATTAAGGAAAAGATGCCCGATGCATTTATCGGAGTGGACGTGATGGTAGGTTCTCGTGGCGAGCGTCCAGAGTATTTTGAAGATTGTTATAACTTCCTCGACTCCCTTCCAGTTACCCAACTCCATGTCTTCCCTTATTCGGAACGTCCAGGAACAGCGGCATTGTCAATCCCTTATGTGGTAGATGACCGTGAGAAGAAGCACCGTGCGCATAAGCTTTTGAAACTCTCTGATGAGAAGACACGTGCCTTCTATGCGGAGCATATAGGGCAGGAGGCAGACGTCCTCTTTGAGAAAGCGGCACGAGGAAAGGCTATGCACGGCTTTACAGATAACTATATTCGTGTAGAATTATCGCCCGATCAGGCAAAGGAAGAATATGACAACCAGATTCTCCGAGTACGATTGGGAGAGTTTAATTTCGATCAAAGTTCATTAAAGGCAGAACTCTTATGAAAGTAGCGATAGTCATATTGAACTGGAATGGACGAAGCATGATGGAGCAATATCTCCCCTCTGTGCTGAATTATTCACGTGAGGAGGCAGAGGTTATCATAGCCGACAATGCTTCAACAGATGACTCTGTCGCATGGTTGAAAGAAACTTATCCACATGTTCGCGTGATAGAATTAGCTGAGAACTACGGCTTTGCGGAAGGCTATAATCGTGCGCTAAAGCAGGTAGACAGCGAATATTATGTGTTGTTAAACAGTGATGTTGAGGTGACGCACCACTGGCTTACGCCCCTCATCGAAGAGATGGACGCTCATGAGGATATAGCAGCTTGCCAGCCAAAACTGCTCTCCGCTGCCAATCCTGATGCTTTTGAGTATGCCGGTGCATCGGGAGGTTTCATCGATTGTTATGGCTATCCGTTCTGCCGTGGACGCATCTTTGACACGGTAGAGGATGATAATGGGCAGTATGATAACAGTGAAGAGGTACTTTGGGCAACAGGTGCTTGCTTGATGATACGTGCCAAAGACTATTGGGCAGCAGGTGGATTGGACGGCAGATTCTTTGCTCATAATGAAGAAATCGACCTCTGTTGGCGTCTGCATCAGATGGGTAAGCGCATCTTCTGTTTCCCTGAAAGCTATGTTTATCATGTTGGAGGCGGCACATTGCCTAAGTCAAATCCACGTAAAACCTTCCTGAACTTCCGTAATAACTTGACCATGTTATGGAAGAACTTACCAGAAGATGAATTGAAACATGTCATGCGCGTAAGATGGTTCTTAGACTATTTAGCTGCATTTCAAACGCTGATTCTGAATCATAATTGGGGTGAATTTAAGGCGATTTTCTCAGCTCGTAGGGCTTTTAAAAAGTGGAGACATGAGTTTGAGAGATTACCTATTCGTCTTGATGGAGTAGTAAAACATCGAGAAAATCTCCCTTTATGCACGAATGATGGACGTAAGAGATATAGCCTTCTTTGGCAATATTACGTGAAAGGTCGTAAGGTGTTTAGCACCTTAACTGAATGAAATTAGTATTTGTTTGCACTTTATTTTAATATTTTTAGCAGAACGCTTGCGTTTTAAAATATATTTTAGTAATTTTGCATCGAATACTCAAATAGTGTAAAAAGTAATCAGAAAGTAACCAGTGAGATATCTCTATTGCATATTATTAGTTGTTCTGTTCACCTGTGTAGGCTGTCAGTTCAAACTTTCATCTGATGACGTGAATGAAAATTCGCTGTTATTAGAGATAGATCGCTATGACCGTTTGGAATATCGTTACTTGACAACAGGAGATTTCTCTGCACTTCAGCAGATGAATACAGAGTATCCGATAGAAACGCGTACACTGATAGAAGATGTCGTAAAGATAGGTGAGATAACCGATCCGGACATCAATACAAAGTTCTTGAAGTTCTATCAAGACACAACCTTACAGTCAATCATTGCAGCTGTAGAGTCAGAGTTTGCGAATACAGAAGACCTTGATCATCAATTTAGTTCAGCCTTCAAACGCCTGAAGCAGGCTTTGCCGAACATTACAATTCCAAGAGTCTATGCGCAGATCTCGGCTTTAGACCAAAGTATTGTGGTGGGTAATGGTACTATCGGTATCTCGCTCGACAAGTATCTCGGTCCTAATTACCCTTTGTATGCGAAGTTCTATTCGCCAACACAGCGTAAGCAGATGTCACGTGAATACATCCTTCCTGATTGTATGACATTCTATTTGATGAGTATCTACCCTTTACAGCATTTCGAATCACGTCCGCAGTTAGAGCGTGACTTGCAGATTGGTAAGATACAATGGATTGTTAATCAGATAATGACAAAGCGAATCTATCACAGTCGATACGAGGAAGCCGTAGATAACTATATGAAGAAGAATCCTAAGACTACTTACGAGGAACTGCTTCGTATGACAGATTTCTCCAAATTTACTGTTGTGGAGAGTTAATGGAGAACGCTTGACGAAATCAAAAGAAATATATTTTCCCCTCTCAGAACCAATGGTAATGACCGTATGAAAGGTTTTGTAGAGGGGCTAATTGTATCTAATAGGTTATAGCATTTTATCTCCAATGGTCTTTTTAAGGCTAAATCATTTTTACCTAAGCTATATATTATAAGGTAATATGCCCTCAGCACAAATGGTGCTAAGCCTCCGCACCACATGTGCGGAGCATCAACACGAGATTAGAATAGGGCTGGTGAATTTTATAACTGTCATATTATTTGTGGCAAGATACAAATAGCAGATATACAAGGGATGTTTTAAGTAAGCGGTGTAAATATGTCGTCATCTGTTGATAAGCTAATATTTTTTATGTGCATTTTATTGTGAACGTTTAAATTTATCGTCACGTAATAACAAAAATGTCAGTTTGTTTTTGTTTATCTTCTTTTTTTTATATTTTTGTAGCAAAATCTTTTATTTACTAACGCTTAAATAATTATTTATGGAAAAAGGAAGAGCCATTTGTAAGGTCTTGAAGGATGTCCGTCAGAAGATAGCAAATGAGAACGGAATAAGCTATCATCCAGAAGAGTGCCACCATAAGGGTGAATGTACAGGTACGTGTCCTGGTTGTGAGAAGGAAATCCGTTATCTTGAAGAGCAACTGAAGAATAAGCAGCATAGTGGTTTAGGCTTGAAGGTGGCTGGCATCGCTGCTGGTGTCTGTGTAGCCGTTTTGCCAATGGCTGCTATGGTACAACCAGAGCGTAATATAAGCCCTGACTTGACGGCTAAGACAATAAAGAAAGATACTATAAGAGCAGAAGACCTGACCAATGGTCACCCTGATGCTGTGCTTTTATGTGGTCAAGTATTCGAAGCAAAGACAAAGGAGCCTGTTATTGGAGCCGTTGTTAAGTCGAAGGACACAAAGAAAAGAACTGTCACCGCTATTGAGGGCGACTATGCTGTGAAAGTTCTGCCAACTGATACACTGGAGGTGATAGCTGTTGGTTATTATAAAATGAGTGTGACGGTTAAAGAACTCTTAGATAAAAAGAATAATGATATTTATATCACTGAAGACTCAGTGATGATGAACGAACCTGTACTATTTGGTGGATGCGATAAAATGTTCGGGAAGCATAAGACGAAGAAAGGACCAAAGTCGCATAAGGAAAAAAAGAGTAAGAAGAAATAAATAGGAGATAAAGTTATGACTAATGAAAAACGTATTTGTAAATTCCTGAAGGTTGCAGGTGTTGCAGCTTGTGTCTGTGTGGTAGCTTTGCCAATGATGGCTATGGTACAGCCTGAGAGAAAGAGTAATCCTGAACAGAAAACTCAGGTTGTAAAGAATGATAGTGTAAAAGTGGTAGACCTGACGAAAGGTAATCCTGATGCTGTGCTTTTACGTGGACAGGTGCTTGATAAGAAAACAAAAGATTCAATATTTGGAGCCGTTGTTATGTTGAGAGGGTCAGATGAATTGGGGACGTGTACCAATCAGGATGGGTGGTATGCTGTGAAAGCTCTACCAACCGACACCTTAGAGGCAAACTTCGTAGGCTATCATAAGTCTTTTGTGACGGTTAAAGAACTGTTAGCGACAAAGGATAAGACGATTTATCTTGAGGAGGATACTACCTATAAAGATGTTATTTTCACCGTTGGGGGCATAAAAGGAACATCAGGGAGGCATCATCCTAAGAAAGGACCTAAGTCGCATAAGGAGAAGAATAAAAAGAAGTGTAAGTAAGGATTAGCATTATGACAAAAGGGAAGAGTACTTGTAAGTTGTTGAAGGATATTCGGCAGCAGATAGCGGATGCGAACGGTATCAGCTATCAGCCTAAAGCGTGTCACCACAAGGGGGATTGTGCAGGTACTTGCCCTGCTTGTGAAGAGGAGATACGTTACCTTGAACGTGAGTTAAAGGCACGTAAGGGTAATGGCTTCGGTATGAAGGTGGCAGGTATTGCAGCTGGTATCTGCGCTACGGTAATGCCGATGACTGCTGCTGCGCAAGCTGTTAAGCCTGATAGTACGGCTAATCGTCCTGTACATACAGCCAAGAAAGACGATGTAAAGGTAGTAGATTTTTCTGATGGTTGTGCATCAACTGTGGTTGTACGTGGAATGGTCATTAGTAGTGATGATAAAGAACCTTTGATAGGTGCTTCTATTGTAATAGACGGAACAAAGAAGGGCGTTGCAACAAACGTGGATGGACAATTTGCTTTGAAGTTACCATCAGACACGTCGTTGGTTATTTCATATATCGGTTATAAGAAGCAAAAGGTTCATGTAAGCTCTCTTTTGCATTCTGATGATAATGTTATTGTGCTGGAAGCCTATGCCATAGTAGGAGATGTTGTAATCGTTACGCCAAACTACGATGATGTGTATGGTCATAGGACTTATAAACCGAAGTCGCATAAGGAGAAGACGAAGAAATGTAAGTAAAGATTAAGGTTATGGTGAAGGGAAAGAGTACTTGTAAGCTATTAAAGGATATTCGGCAGCAGATAGCTGATGCAAATGGTATCAGCTATCAGCCTAAAGCGTGTCATCACAAGGGGGATTGTGCAGGTACTTGCCCTGCTTGCGAGGAAGAAATACGTTATCTTGAACGTGAGTTGAAAGCACGTAAGGGTAATGGGTTCGGTATGAAGGTGGCTGGTATCGCTGCAGGTATCTGTGCTACGGTTATGCCGATGACTGCTGCTGCGCAAACTGTTAAGCCCGATAGTACGGCTAATCGTCCTGTACATACAGCTAAGAAAGTCCCTGTAAGGGTAGTAGACCTTTCTGATGGTTGTGCATCACCAGTGATTGTACGTGGAATGGTCATAGACGCAGAAGATAAAGAACCTGTGATAGGTGCTTCTATTGTAATAGACGGAACAAACAAGGGCGTTGCAACAAACGTGGATGGACAGTTTGCTTTGAAAGTACCATCAGACACGTCGTTGGTTATTTCATATATAGGTTGTAAGGATAAGAAGGTTCGTGTAAGTTCTCTTTTAAGTTCTGACAATAATGTTATTATGCTTGAAGAGGATGAAACTATTTATTTTTCGGTAATAGCAGGAGGAGTCGTGACTGTTTCGCCAAACTACGATGATGTGTATGGTCATAGGACTTATAAACCGAAATCGCATAAGGAGAAGAATAAAAAGAAGTGTAAGTAAGGATAAGGATTATGGTAAAAGGAAAGAGTACTTGTAAGCTATTGAAGGATATTCGGCAGCAGATAGCGGATGCGAATGGTATCAGTTATCAGCCTAAAGAGTGTCACTATGAAGGGGAGTGTGCGGGAACTTGCCCTGCTTGTGAGGCGGAGATACGCTATTTAGAGACGCAGTTAAGAGAACGGAAACGCAAGGGATGGGGCATGAAGGTGGCTGGATTGGCTGCAGGACTTTGTGTTGCAACTGTTCCGCTAACATCGTGTCAGAATACTCCAAAGGGCTGTAATGTTGAGAATAAAGCTCAGGATTCTACTGATATGCCAGTTATGGGGGAACAAGAAGTGATACCAAAAGCACTCACTGCAGATTTGAAGAATGCTATTGTTATTAGTGGGCAAGTGTTGGATGTTTCTACTGGTAAGGCTGTTTCTGAAGTTAATGTTATGATATTAGGAGGTAAGAAGAGACTGTCTTTGGGCGAAGATGGGAGTTTTGCTCTGCGGGTTAATCGTAATGACACCCTTGTGTTTTCATCTTATGGATTTGAGGATAAGGTGATAGCAGTGAAGTCTATTCGTAATCCTAATGATATGGTTGTCCGTTTAGAACCCTCTCTTGCCGTAGTAGGAGGGATAGATAGGGAATATTTAGAGAAAAAATTAGCCGACAGCACAGCACCGCAATCACATAAAGAGAAATGCAATCAGAAATAACAGCACCGTTAATCGCCATTAATCGGCACAGACTCACTACTGATGGGGAAGGTGTAACGACATTGGTTGCCTTTCATGGTTGTCCGCTGCGTTGCGAGTACTGCTTAAACGCTCAGTGCTTGCAGGCTGATGGTGTATGGTGCAGGCTGACACCCGGAGAGTTGTATAGTGAGGTGGAGATAGACGATCTTTACTTTATGGCAACGGGTGGTGGTATCTGCTTTGGCGGTGGTGAACCTCTTTTGCGTTCAGACTTCATCAAAGCCTTTGCCGAGATAATGAACCCCGAATGGAAGTTGACAATAGAGACATCGCTCAACGTTCCGCTTGAGCATGTCAAAGCTATTGCTTCGTTGGTGCAGATGTGGTATGTAGATATTAAAGACATGAACCCTGATATCTACAAAGCTTATGGATGTAAAGAGAACAGACAGGTAGTCAGTAACCTTCAATGGTTAGCAGCGAATGGATATGCTGATAAGGTCATTATTCGCTTACCTTTGATACCTGAATATAATACAGATGAAGACCGCCAGCGGAGTCAACAACAGTTGGAAGAGATGGGCTTTACAAACTTTGATAAGTTTAATTATATTGTGCGGTAGTAGTATTCATCTTATACAATATACATAGCTCATCTTTCGTTTTTTCCTTGAAAAGCATTATCTTTGCAACTAATAAAAGGAAGAGAGTATGAAAAAGTCACTTATCGTATTGTCAATTATATTTTTGTTGTTGCCTATCACAGTAACAGCACAGAGTTTTGATGCTTTGTGGCAACAAGTAAATCAGGCTGAGCAAAAGGACTTACCAAAGACACAAATCAGTTTGTTGCAGAAGATTGAACAGAAAGCACAGAAAGAGAAAGCCTATGGGCAAATCTTGGCTGCCAGTCTGTTAGCATCAAGGTTACAGACAGAGATTGCACCAGACTCTGCTGAGGTGGAGTTGAAGCGATTGAAGGCAAAGGCAAAGATGGTAGAAGGCAAGGATGAAGTCTTGTCGGCTATCTACAACTGTATCTTGGGTGTGATAGGTCGGAATGATGATGATGGTAACGCTGACGATTACTTCAAGAAAGCATTGGCTAACCCTTCTCTGTTGGCAAGTCAGAAGGCTGCCGACTTCAAGCCTTTGATAGAGATAGGTAAGAACGATAATATCTTTAATGGTGACTTGCTGCATGTTATTGGTATGCAGGTAGGTAACTACGACAAACTACATAGCTATTATAAAAGCGTTGGAAACCGTGAGGCAGCTTGCTACACAGCCTTGATGGGGATAAAGAATGAGAAGGAGAGTATTCCAAAGCTCGACTCGCTCATGCAAGAGTATAGTGACTTACCGATATGTGGAGAAGTTGCGTTGAAGCGTTATGCTTGTATGGGAGAAGATACTCCGGTTGAGGAGAAGATAGCTTATATTGATAAGGCACTTGTCCGTTGGGCATCATGGAATAGAATCATATCATTACGTAATGCTCGTGCAGAACTGACAAGACCGATGTTTGAAGTGAGTTTCGATAAGCGTAATGTTAGTTCGTCGGAGAAGAATAACTGGGTTAAGTTGAATACGCGCAATGTGTCAGATGTAGTCATAACGGTAACACGTACGAAGTTGTTGGGAAATCATTCTCTCAATCTTGGGGATGAAAAAGACATGGTTAAGGTGATGGCAAGTCTGTTGCCAGCAACGAAGCAGACGATAAACCGCACCTACACAGGTCATAAGGATTATGAAGAGGTGAAAGACTCTTTCTTAATGCCTACATTACCTTTGGGTGTTTACCTTATTAAGATAGAAACGCCTAAAAAGAATATTGTACCAAAATATGCTTTCTATTATGTCAGTGACCTCTATGTCATGAGCGAACTGCAACCAAAGAAGAAAGCACGATATGTTGTTGTCAATGTTGTGGATGGACAACCAGTAGCAAATGCAACGGTTCAAGCTACCTATCCAAATTATAATGATAAGCCTTCTATCGTTAAGAAACTGGTTACGAACACGAAGGGAGAAGTAGTGTTTGACTCTGAAAGAACTACTCCGTACATCTATGTCTCTACGAATAAGGACAAAGCTTTTAGAGAGACTAAACTGGAGGGTTCGTATGACTACTACAAGGAAAACTATGATAAAATGGTAACTCAGGTCTTCACGGATAGAGGTATCTATCGTCCTGGTCAGACGGTACACGCATCTGTCATTGCTTATCAGAACACAAAGCAAGACTATAAGACTAAGGCTGCAGGCGGACAAACCTTCGATATGGTTTTGAAAGATGCCAATTATAAGGAGATTGGGCGTAAGTCAGTAACCACCGACCGTTTCGGTACTGCTGCAGCAGACTTTAATCTTCCAACAAGTGGACTGACAGGTAGTTTCTCTATTTATGCTGATTTTGGAACAAAAGGATCTAAGCGTTTCCAAGTAGATGAGTATAAGCGTCCAACGTTTGATGTAGACTTTGACGAGTATAAGGAGAAGTATGCTGTCGGTGATTCTATCAAGTTGATTGGTCGTGCCAAGAGTTTTGCTGGTGTACCTGTACAAGGTGCAAAGGTGCATTATGTCGTTACACGTAGTATAAGCTATTGGAGTCGCTTTTATGAAGATAGTGAGGAAGTGAACGAGCAAGATGTTGTCACAGACGACAAGGGAGAGTTTGTTGTTACCGTACCTTTTGTCTTATCTGACAAAGCCAAGAAGGAATTGGAGTCTGGTAAGGGTTATCGTTCACTTTTCTATAACTTTAGAGTTGAGGCTTCGGTGACCGATGCTGCAGGTGAGACACATGACGGTTTTACTTCATTGCCATTAGGAACAAAGGAGGCAAGTCTTTCTTGCAATATTCCTGAGAAGAACCTGCGTGACAGTCTTAAAACGATTAAGTTTAATTATCTGAATGCTGCAGGATCTCCTATAGATGGTACTGTGAAGTATGTAATCGTATCACAGCAGAAGGATAAGAATCAATATGTTTATAGCGATTACAAGACAGCGAAGGCAAATGAGAATGTTGCTATAAAGGGGTTGTCTTCTGGTGCTTATCGCCTACATGCTATCTGTGGAACAGATACGATAGATGAGGACTTTGTCGTCTTCTCTTTTGATGATAAGCGTCCGGTTATTGAGACACATGACTGGTTCTATCTGAGTGGAGATCAATTCCCTCGCGATGGTGGTCCTATCTATATGCAGGTGGGTTCAAGTGATGAGAATCAGTATGTCGTTTATTCCATATTCTCAGGTAATAATGTGATTGAAACAGGTTCTTTTAATCAAAGCAATAGTATTCAGACACGCAAGTTTGTTTATAAGGAAGAATATGGTGACGAGATATTTCTTAATTATGCTTGGGTAAAGAATGGCGTGATGTATTCTCATTCAGAGAGGATTACACGTCCGTTACCAGATAAGAGTTTGATAGTAAAATGGAAGACATTCCGTAATAAACTTATCCCAGGACAGCAGGAGGAATGGACGGTAACCATTAATCGTCCTGATGGCAAGGCTGCCAATGCTCAACTGATGGCAACACTTTATGATAAGAGTCTTGATCAGTTCTTGTCTAATTCATGGTACTTGGGCAATTTCTTCTCGCTTAACTATACATCTGTTAATTGGGAGAGTCCTTACTATTCAGGCTTTGGTCTTTCAGGGAAAGCTTTTCTCCCAGTTTTTGATGTAGATAGGTTGTCTTTCTCGGAATTTGATAGTCGTTTCTTAGAACAATATGATACGCCAGAGGCTTATATTTATTCAGCAATATCAGAGCGAATGGTAAGCAAGACACGTGCTGTTAAGTCAATGACTTTTGCAAAGGAGTCTTCTATGAATGAGGTCGTTAAGGTTGGCAATGGACCTACTAAGGAAACGAAAGCGAAATTTACTGCTCCTGTAGTAAAGAAAGATGAGGAGATAAAACAGGAGAAGGACGAACCGAAGAGTGTAAAGCCTTCTATGCGTGAGAACCTTAATGAGACTGCATTCTTCTATCCACAGTTGCAGACAGATGGGAAGGGTAATGTAAGTATTAAGTTTACGCTCCCTGAGAGCCTTACTACGTGGCGATTCATGGGATTGGCACACGATGAGGATATGAACAATGGCTTCCTTTCTGATGATATCGTTGCTCAGAAGACATTGATGGTACAACCTAATATGCCTCGCTTTGTTCGTATGGGTGATGAAGCAATGGTTTCTGCTCGTTTGTTCAATCAATCTGAGAAAGATATCAATGCAAAAGCAAAGATTGAAATCCTTGATCCAGCAACTGAAAAGGTGCTCTTTACAGACAGTAAAGCTGTTGTCTTGAAAGCGCAGGGGAGTGGTTCAGCAACGTATAGTTTAGCTTCATTGTTGGCAAAGAATGCCAATAAGCTTACAGCTGACCAGTCTTTACTCGTTGTTCGCTTCACGGTTGAGGGTGATGGTTTCTCTGATGGTGAGCAACATTACCTGTCAGTACTTCAGAATAAGGAGTATGTAACAAACACCTACCCATTCACACAGAATGAAGCAGGGGTGAAGACGATTAATGTTGGTAAGCTTTTTCCAAAGAAGAGTACGGACCAAAAGCTGACAGTAGAATATACCAATAACCCTAATTGGCTGATGATTCAGGCATTGCCTTATGTTGCAGATGCAAATGAAAAGAATGCGATCAGTCTTGTTTCGGCTTATTATGCAAATAGTTTGGGTAAGCAGATAATGAATACTTCCCCAGCGATTAAGCAGACTATTGAACAATGGAAGAAGGAAACGGGTAAGGAAACGTCAATGATGTCGGCTTTAGAAAAGAATCAGGAACTCAAGTCTTTGACACTTGACGAGACTCCTTGGGTGATGGATGCTAAGAATGAAAGCGAACAAAAACAGCAACTCGTGCGCTTCTTCGATGAGAATCAGTTGCAAAACAAGTTGACATCAACATTCTCAAGTCTAAAGAAACTGCAAAACTCTGATGGTTCGTTCTCTTGGTGGCAAGGGATGAAGGGAAGTCTTTATATGACTGTTGCGGTGGCAAAGACACTCGCTCGTCTGCAGAACCTTACCAGTCCAAGCCCAGAGGTAACAAACATAATTAATGCTTCTTTCCGTTTTATGGATAAGAAGGTAGCTAAGTGTGTGGCTGAGATGAAGCGTGATGAGAAGAAGTATAATACAACATTGTTCCCTTCTGACGCACTCTGTGATTATCTTTATACCAATGCTTTGTTCTATCATGACCGAGCTACAAATGACATAAAGTACCTCATCGACCGCCTGACCAAGAAGCCTACGGACTTAACTATCTACGGTAAAGCGAATACTGCAGTAATCCTTCAGCAGTATGGTAAGGTGGAAAAGGCACGTGAATACCTGCAGAGTATCAAGGAATATACGGTTTATACGGAGGAAAAGGGACGTTACTTCGATTCTAAAAACGCTTATTACAGCTGGCGTGATTATAAGATTCCAACAGAGGTGGCTGCTATTGAGGCGATAAAGACGATTACTCCTACTGATGGTAAGACGCTTGTTGAGATGCAGCGTTGGCTCTTGCAGGAGAAGCGTACGCAGGCTTGGGATACACCATTGAACTCTGTGAATGCTATTTGGGCATTTATGAACAATGGCAATTGGTTGATGCAGAATGGAGAGCATGCTACATTGATGCTTGATAATAAGCCTTTGCAGACAACACAACCTACGGCAGGGTTGGGCTATGTGAAGGCTACGCAGTCTGTTGATTTCCAATCGTCTGAGAATCATGATTTGGTTATCAGCAAGGCAAGTACTGGCACAAGTTGGGGTGCTGTCTACGCACAGTTCTTCCAGACGTCAACAGATATCTCTGATGCTTCATCTGGCTTGAAGATTAAGCGTGAAGTCTTGGTTGATAGTGTACTGTTGAAGAGAGGAAAAAGCCTTAAAGTTGGTGATAAGGTGCGTATCCGTTTGACGATCATTGCTGACCGTGATTACGACTTTGTGCAGGTTGTTGACAAGCGTGCTGCCTGCCTTGAGCCTGTTAGTCAGTTGAGTGGTTATCATTGGGGATACTACATTGCTCCAAAGGATTACACCACTAATTACTACTTCGACCAGATGGCAAAGGGTAAGCATGTCGTTGAGACAGAATATTATATTGACCGAGCAGGTGTTTATCAGACAGGAACCTGCACTGCGCAGTGTGCATACGCTCCAGAGTATAGCGGACGTACAGGTGCGGAGGTTATACGAGTTGATAAGTAGACAAGTAGACGAGTTGACAAGTAAACAAGTTATTTGATAGAGTTGTCGAGTCAAAGTATTGTTTTAACTCTATTCATTTTCAAGTAGATGAGTAGACAAGTGAACAAGTCTACAAGTAAACGAGTAAACAAGTTATATGATAGAGTTGTGGAGTAGGGGATGTTATCTTATCCCCCCTAACTTCTCAACTCCTTAACTCTTTAAAAAGAAATGCTTCAAATAGAGATAGATAACGGTAGTGGTTTTTGCTTCGGTGTGACTACTGCCATTAAGAAAGCCGAAGAAGAATTGGCAAAGGGTACAAAGCTCTATTGCTTAGGTGATATCGTACATAACAGTATGGAGGTGGAACGCCTCACGAAGAAAGGACTCATCACGATTAATCATGAGCAGATGCGCGAACTTCATAACGTGAAGGTTTTGCTGCGTGCGCATGGCGAACCACCTGAGACTTACGAACTTGCAAGACGTAATAACATTGAGATTATCGATGCTACTTGCCCTGTGGTTCTTGCCCTCCAGCGTCGTATTAAGACACAGTATGAAAAAGGTCGTCAACCTTCTTATATGATATCTTCAAAGGGCGGGGCTACTGTTGATGAACCTTCAAACCTCAAGCCAGTAACGAATGAAGCGGTGGAAACCTCTACTTCTTCTGTTTCTCTTCCTCCTGCAGTAGGCGAGGGACAAGAGCTTAGTGCCTCCTCTTCCATTGTTATCTTTGGAAAGAATGGTCATGCCGAGGTGCTTGGACTTGTTGGTCAGACCCATAGTCAGGCGATTGTGATAGAGAAGTTTGAAGATGTTAAGGCGTTAGACTTTAATAATGATATCTATCTCTACTCACAGACGACAAAGAGTTTGGACGAGTTTCATAAGATTATAGAATACATTCAAAGTCATATCTCACCAAAAGCAAAGTTCCAAAGCTTCGATACCATCTGCCGACAGGTTGCTAATCGTATGCCAAACATTTCTACTTTTGCTGCTCGTCACGACTTGATTCTCTTTGTGGCAGGCCGTAAGAGTTCAAATGGTAAGGTCCTCTTTCACGAATGTTTGAGTGTAAACCCAAACTCCCATCAAGTTGAGAGTGCGGATGAAATCGACATGAGTTGGTTTGAAGGAGTTGAAACAGTAGGAATCTGTGGGGCTACGAGTACGCCAAAATGGCTGATGGAAGAATGCCGTGATGAGATACTCAGGCGTACGAAATAATAGCTTTATAATCCTCAAACAAAGAGATTAAACGCGAAAAACTATCAAGTTGTGATAGTTTTTCGCGTTTTTTTTATACCTTTGCATCGTCAATCAAGATTTAATGTGACTTTTATTGCAACACTTGGGTTAGGTTTTTTCTTGAAATGACAGAATGCAGGGTAATATTTGTTGGGCCTTCCAACAGTTTAATATGATGGAGTATGTCAGTTGTTGATGATAGGTTTTAGGGATTTATATGCTCCTCGAATTTTTTTTTTATATCGCTTCAAGAAGTGTGAGAATTTGACTTTTATAATTAGAGTTCTACCTCTTCCCCTGACATCTCAATTCTTAATAATAAAGCATTGTCGTACTGTACACATTGTACGAGGTGTCTTGTTCGTGGACATAACATTACTCTAATCAACAAGAGAAGATATCATGTTGTCCCATATTATTTAAGTGAAGTATTCATCAATAGTGTTGCATAGTAGACTTATGAAAGAACAAAAGAGTTTCCTTGTCCCTATGGCATTCTTAGGGCTTATGTTTTTCACTTGTGGATTTGCCTTGGGTATAAATTCATTGTTGGTTCCAGTATTGAAGGTGTCGTTAAGTGTTTCTTCAATGGAAGCATATATGCTCATTGGTGCAACATTCTTGCCTTTCCTTATCTTCGGCTATCCTGCGGGAATGTTAATCAGCAAGATAGGATATAAGCGTACGATGGCTATTGCGTTCGGAATGTTTGCTGTAGCTTTTGGAGTGTTTATCTTCTCGGCAGATGCAAAGAGTTTTCCTTTGTTTCTTACAGCTTCCTTTTTCTGTGGAACGGCTAATACCTTCTTGCAGGCTGCTATAAATCCTTATGTGACGATATTGGGACCAACGGAGAGTGCTGCAAAGCGTATCTCTATTATGGGTATGATCAACAAGTTAGCTTGGCCAGTGTCACCCCTCTTTATTGCTCTTTTCGCAGGTGCTTCAGGTAGTGTTGCGATAGATGATTTAGGTAAACCTTTTGCTGTGATTATTTGTCTGTTCGTTGCTTTAGGTGTAGTGGCTCTTTTGTCACCATTGCCAGAGGTGAAGGCAGCAGGTGAGGATAGCAGTGAGACTGATGAGGTTGACCAAGAAGTATCTGCTTATGCAAACAGTAAGAAGTCTGTTTTCCAGTTCCCACACTTGGTTCTGGGTGCTATTGCCATCTTCTTTTATGTTGGTGCAGAGACTATTGTGTTGGGAACGCTCATTGACTATGCGAATGAGTTAGGACTTGCTCATCCAGAAAACTATTCTTGGATAACTCCGATTAGTATTAGTATTGGATATATAGCAGGAATCATTCTGATTCCTAAGTATCTTTCTCAGACACGTGCTTTGCAGATTTGTTCATTCGTAGCCTTGTTGGGAACGACTCTTGTTGTTCTTCTTCCTGGAGTTTATAGTATATATAGTGTTGGTGTCATGGCTTTAGGATGTTCACTGATGTGGCCAGCATTTTGGCCTTTGGCATTGATGGATTTGGGTAAGTTTACCAAGAAGGGTTCATCACTCTTGACGATGGGACTTATCGGTGGAGCAGCAATTACAGTACTGTTTGGTCTTTTAAAGGATGTTTCAGATGCTCGATATGCCTATGGTCTTTGCTTTGTATGCTTTGGCTATATCTTGTTCTATGCGTTCAAGGGCTATAAGTTACGTTAATAGATTCATATCTAAAGACGTTATAAGTCTCTGTATAATAACCTTTCTTTAGGTTGGAAGCAGTATTTTTATTACATTAAATAATCCTAAGTTACAATAGTTTTACGGGGTTACCTTTAAGAAGGTAATCCCGTTTTTTGTATACTATCTTTTAAACGTATGATGTTGGCTCCTCCCGTAAGATAGACTGATAAACTAAGACGCTCAAATAATATGGCACACAGAGTCACGGAGTGGACGGAGGTAAATGCAATGTCACGGAGGTGCCGATGGCACAAAGAGCGACGGAGATGTAGCGTACAGATTCTTGATAACTATTTTGGTATAAACGCTTTGTATATAATTTGCTGATAGAATTGGAAAACAAGCTCCGTCACTCTATACACTGACGATGCCTCCGTGCCTTCCATTGTTTTGTTTTATTAATCCTCCGTTCTCTCCGTGCCTCCGTGTGACATTTCTTCAAACTCTAAACGCAAGTGGCAAACCTTATCACCCCAATATCCTGAATACCTAAAATATGTTTAGGCTCTAATGACCGCATGGGTTAAATCTGATTTCACACTGGGTACTTGAATCTACCGACTCTTTTATTATTGTGAAATATATTTACATAACTTCGAGCTAAATCTCCTTTTCATGCGTGTAAGATAGTATTCCTAAAGGTGTTTGTAACTATCAGGTATACAGCATGTTATCAACTTGTGTTTTAAAAGGTGCTTATTAAGGGTCCAAAAGGGCGTTAGTAAGACCTTAAAAGGGCACCTTTTAGAAGCCTATTAAGCCCCTTTTCGAAGGCTAAAGACCATATATAAACTTCAAGGTGTACAAAAAATATTTACATACATTTGTCGGTTGTGGCTAAGTGAAGGCATAAATGGCAGAAAGACAATGTAAAGAATAGGCAAAGAAATAATATTTTAGGTTTCAATCAAATATTTGTGATAGATGTTATGAAATGATATGTTTTTAATATATACCTTAATTCCGCAGCGTAAAATCTTTTAAGAACTCCAAGTGCCTGAGAAAC
>CAUTPS010000034.1:0-27393 GCA_963540415.1 uncultured Prevotella sp. | reverse complement strand
ATCAGACTCTTGCTTATGGTGCACGTGTGGAGTGGGCAGAGCCTGAATATGATGACGAAGACGATGATTAATCCCCTTCTATAAAATGTGTTGGGGTTAACTTGCATTTTTATAAGATTTCTCTTGGCTTTATGTATAAAGTCAAGAGTTTTTGTTTTCTCCAGTGATAAAGGGATTAGGCAGAAGCTTGTTATACTTTTGGATATTCGTCTTTCGTTTATGTAGATAATAAGCAAACTGAAAGATGATATCTATCATTTAGTCCCCAAAATATTTAACATTCTCTCTTTATTGTTCTTATTTTCGTAAGATTTTTGCTGTTTTTCTTTGATGTAAAAAGTATTTTGTATATATTTGCACTCGGAAAGAAAGTACTTTCTCTATACATACGGATTGAAATAGAGTGTATATGAGGTTAGAATTCGTTTATCGCGGATATAATAAGAAACTTAAAACTATTAGGGATAATACTCTAAGATTCGTTTTATATAAGGACATTTTTTCGATTTTAGTTATTCTGTTAATCAGAAATAATAAGCTGATAGGTTTTTATAACCATTCTTTTTGTAAGATGTCCTCACTCTAAATAAACTTATTTTTTTAACATAACAATTATTAGAAATGAAAAAATTATTACTTTTAGTATGTGCTGCAGTTATGAGTCTTTCAGCTTCAGCGCAGGCAGGCGATAAGGCACTCGGTGCACAGCTCGTATTTGGTTCTGAGACAAACAGCATCGGTTTCGGTGTTAAGGGTCAGTACTACTTCACAGACCAGATTAGAGGTGAGGGCTCTTTTGACTACTTCCTCAAGAATAAGGGTATCTCAATGTGGGATATCAATGCAAATGTTCACTACCTCTTTGATGTAGCAAACAAGGTTAAGGTATATCCACTCGCAGGTCTTGGTTACACAAACTGGTCATACAAGTATGAGTATCCTGGTCTTCCTGTAGTTGAGGGTTCAGATGGTCGTCTCGCTATTAACCTCGGTGGTGGTGCTGAGTATGAACTTACTAAGGACTTGAGCGTAAACGCTGAGTTGAAGTATCAGATTGTTAGCAACAACTACAGCCAGTTGGTACTTGGTGTAGGTGTAGCTTACAAGTTCTAAATATATAAGGTAGGTCCTAAAAGTCTACGTCAGTCATCAGCTGTTTGGTTGAGTTTGATAGATAGATTTTGGGACTTATCTGTATAAAATAAATCGGTTCATTAGAAAAAGTTCTTGGTAACTTTCTAATGAACCGATTTTCGTTTATATCCATTTCTTAATAGAATTAAGGCTTATAAAAGAAAGAGCCAGATAATTGATTATCAATTATCCGGCTCTTGTTTTAGTGCGCCTAACAGGACTCGAACCTGCACAACGTAAGTTACTAGATCCTAAGTCTAGCGCGTCTACCAATTCCGCCACAGGCGCATAACGACTGCAAAGATACGCAATGTTTTGGATATAGCCAAATGTTTGGGAATTTCTTTTCTCTTATACATCTTTTCTGCCTATATGATTTTTGTTAGTAAATAATCTTATACTATTTGTTTATGAGTGAAATTAAATATATATCTTTGCGAAGAAGGTTTGGTTACTAAATAAAATATCTCCTTGAGTTTTAATGTTATCACGATATCATTCGAGAATGAAAGGACTAATTTTACGAATTGCCGACTATGTTATTAACAATATTATATCTTTAACTAACTAACGATTGATAATGAGAAAGATATTATTAACAGTTTTATGTATGGGAGCTTTGTATGCGTCAGCTTCTGTAGTTTACAAAGGTGCTGGTGAGACTGGTGTAATGATGAATCAAAATGTAGTGTCCGTTAAGGCTACTCCTACCAAGAATGCTTTGAGTAAAGATGAGCGTGCAGCTGTTTCACTCATTACGTCTATGTATAACACAAAAGACTTTGAGAATGGTACATACCTAAAAAGTCATTGCACAAAGAAGTTACTGAAGGAGTTGAAGGCAGCGTATATTAATGGATATGATTCACAACCAAATGGTTATGCAGGATGGTTGTTCCGCTCTGGTGTCCGAAAGGGACTATCTAATGCACATAAGGTGTTACGTGTTGTAAGCCTTGGTAACAACTGGTATCAGTACACTTTCTTGGATAAGGGCTTTAAATGTATCAATAAGGTAAAGGTTATCAAGGTTGGTAACAAACTGATGTTTGACGAGATAGAGCAAGGTAAAATATAAAACTTAGAGTTTCTTCAGAACCTCCCATTCCCTCCTTTTAGAGGGATTGGGGCTTGGGAAAGGTCTTTATCATCTTTCTTGCAAACTCTATAATAGAGTCCTTACCTCGTGCGAAGTCCTCAGAAGCGAGCGATACCTTGTAATCTGGATCAATACCGAACTCTGTCATCTGTTTGTCACGATTGTACATTGGGCAAGCAGAGAAGCGTACTGACCATCCATTAGGTAGTTCGGAAGAGAAGGGCATACCAGCTCCACCGCCTGTACGGTCGCCTACTATAATAACATTTGGGCAGCACTTCATATACTTTACAAACTCGTTAGCAGCAGAGAATACGCTGCGATTGGTTAGTACAATAACTGGCTTTTGCCAACGGATACCCTTTCCTGGTTTGAGATATTCTGGTTGTAACGGTGAGAAGTCGTTATGACCTTTTCCCGTTTTATGCTGTATGTAACCAACGAGTAGTTCCTCATTAGTAAAGCGTGCAGCAAATGCTTCGGCATTGGTGAGATTACCACCTCCATTGTTGCGCACGTCGATAATCAGTCCGTTACAAGGTTGAAGATGAATAAATATATCGTCAAGGTTACCAGCGCCAATCGCATTTTGGAAGGTTTCACAGCGTACATAGCCAATGTTATCATCAAGGACAGTATAGTCTAAGCCGCTTGCAATGAGGTAATCAGTCTTAAGATAAAGACGTTGAAGCGTGTCAGAGTAGTTCTTGGGATAGTCTTCATGCCACGACCAATAGCGACCTACGTTGAAAGAGGTGTATAAATTGACGTGCCCATCCTTTAGTTCTGAGAGCATATTAGTCATTACTTCGAACTGTTGTTTGGCTGTCATAGAGTTGTCAAACTGTCGTGCATAACGGCTGTGTACCTCCTGCCAGTCTATCCCTTTCTGTGAGAAGAAGCAATAATGCTCATCGATAATTCGCCACAAAGCTTCAAAGTTGCCTTGAGGACTATCTGATTGCTGGTCGTTGGTGACGCAACTTGTCACAGTACTGAGTAAGGTCAGTGCCGGAATAAGTAAGTATAGGAAGAAGTGATATAGCTTTCTCATGGGATGAACTTATTGATGGAAAACTTACGAACAATACCTAATACAAGGAGATTACTCCATACATGCTGGCGCAGTTGGTTTATCTTTGCTTGCTGATAATCGCCAAGATAGCCAACGCGGAATGTCGTGTGGCGAACCGTGAAATCAAGAGTTAGCAGCTGGCGGAGTGATGGGACAGATACAGGAGATGTGACAACAAGGTTATGATCATAGTTGTCACGAGTGAAAATCTCGTAATAACTCTGTCCGTAATTGGGAGAGAATGTTAGCCCGAGAAGTGGAGCTTGTACCTCATAACGTAATTGGAAAGGAAGATTTCGAAGACGGAAATGGTAGGCAGCAACAGCATTCGAAGCAATATTCACTTGTCCGTAAGCCTGTGCAGGATTGTTAGAATTACGCATATTGTAGAGGAATCCGAGTCGTGTATCAACTCCTCCACCCACTTTTAAGCGTAGTTCTCCTTCTCCAACGTTCCATTGTCCTAAGGCATATTGCCAGTTGTATTGGAAGTTATAGAAGCCACCCAACTCATTGTTATTCTCCTTTCTATTATGTACTGACAGTAGCTGTGCTTGGTGAATGAGTTCTCTTGATAGCTTAGTTCCGTTCTCACGCACAGAATGAGAGATATAACGAAGTTCTGTTCCGGTATATTCTTCGGGCGAAAGATAGGTATCGAGAGTGTTTACAGCACCTATTCCCAACATCTGTGTATTGGTAATAACTTTGTTACTACGCAACGTATCCTGTGCAAATGTGGGCGTTGATAAAGCGAAAAGGGTTATTGCTGAAAGGGAGAAACAGCTGAATAAGGACTTTTTTAGGTTCATAGGCATAATGGAAAAGTGTCAATAAAAGTGTAAGTCAAATAGATATTGCTGTCAAACTTTAGGTGATAAGCTGGTCGAGCGTTTATAAATAGTCTTTGAAGGAGGGGACATACGGGCGGTATGTCCCCTTTTTCTATTCATTGTTTATCGTATTATTTATTCATTGTCGAAGAGGTTTAGCTGACCAGTAATCTCATCGATGACCTGCTGTTGGGACTTACCTGCATCTGGATCGAGGTTCTCCTCATTCGTTGCAGCTGCAGTGTTTTCCTCCTGTATGTCATCTTCATTGTTCTCGTCCTCTGTCTTTTCCTCTTCAGGGAAGCGTGTCGGCTCCAGTTCTTCAATCTTGTCAACTGTCCAAGTTGTCAATCGTTTGCCCTTTGCCTTGAATCCCTTCACACCAACAAACTGCTCAGCATCAATCTCCTCAGTGCCACGTGAAGCATCAGCACCACCATAAGTAATCTGTATGCGCGGGAAGGCAACATCAGTCAGCAGTACCATCTGCGAATCAGGATTGTCACCAATAAAGTTCTGATGACGCTTACTTGCTTCCATCTGGAATCGCTTTAAGTATGGATAACCTTGGTTGTCGGCATCGAAGATGACAGCTGTCCAAGGCTTATCAGCGTCAAACTTCTCTATGCGGAGAATGTTATCTTCGTAGTGGTTGGATGCGTCAAAGTTGGTAATATAGAACTCTCCGTTCTTAAGTATCACAAGGATGCTGTCTTGATCAGAGAACTCTCCAAGGAAATGACCATGGTCTTCGTAGTTGATACGGTTGACATCTGGGTCGAACCACACCTTTCGTCCACCTAAGGTAGAGTGTCCGTGGCTCTTCAGTGAGATACGATGAATACTCTCCTTAGTCAGCAGATTACCCTTTGCTGCACGTCCCTTAATGAGAATACTTGCAAAGTCACGCTCCATGAAGATATTTTGTTTCTTCTTGTCTGGGTTCGGATCGAGGGTTATCTTTATCAACTCAGCCTCACCATTAGGGTTAGCTGTGAAGTAGTTAATCTTTGAACCAGGCGTACCGAGGGTTACGTCGTATTCCTTATCACGTGTGATAGAAGTCACGTTGAAACGTTTGATATAGTAAGGTCCCGTCTTTCCGTCACGATAAACGACGTTATAAATCGTACGCTTGTCGTTCTTCTTAAACACCTGTACGTGAAGTACTCCCTTACCCACAAACACCTTGTCGGCAATTCGGATAACCTTATACTTACCATCACGATAGAAGATAATGACATCATCGAGGTCAGAGCAGTTCTGAACGAACTCTGCCTTCTTAAGACCTGTACCAATGAAACCTTCCTGACGGTCAATATATAATTTCTCGTTGGCATCAACCACCTTAGCAGCAA
This sequence comes from uncultured Prevotella sp., assembly GCA_963540415.1. Classification (GTDB taxonomy): domain Bacteria; phylum Bacteroidota; class Bacteroidia; order Bacteroidales; family Bacteroidaceae; genus Prevotella. The sequence goes on along the minus strand of CAUTPS010000034.1, from coordinate 21,894 downwards.
CGATTGTATCGAAGCTCTTAATCTCTGTACGACGTGGATGGTCGCTTCCGTATTTCTCTTTTAGGTGTGTGAACCATTCGATGGTAACACGAACCATCTCGCTGAGGTCCTTGTCAATCTCGGCAATCTCAGCCTTAATCTTCTGAATCAATTCGTCAGCCTTATCCTTGTTGAACTTCAAAATGCGCTGCATCTTGATTTCCAAAAGGCGGATGATGTCGTCACGTGTCACCTCACGAATAAAGGTCTTCTTATAAGGCTCAAGCTTTGAGTCGACGAAAGCAACGACTTCATCAATATCCTTAGCCGTCTCGAATTTACGCTCCTTATAGATACGGTCCTCAATGAAGATACGTTCCAAAGAGTTATAGAACAACTGTTCCTCTAATTCATGCTTGCGAATCTCTAACTCTAACTTCAATAAAGCCTTCGTATGTTCGGCAGAATTGCGCAATACATCTGATATCGTCAAGAACTCTGGTTTGTTGTCTCGGATGACACAACAGTTTGGCGAAATGTTTATCTCGCAATCAGTGAAAGCATAGAGGGCATCAATGGTCTTGTCGCTTGACGTACCTGGAGTAAGGTGAAGTTGAATCTCCACCTCCGAAGCAGTCATATCCTCCACTCTTCGAATCTTTAGTTTGCCTTTCTCAACAGCCTTCGTAATAGACTCTTGAAGCGTGTTAGCTGTCTTTGTAAAAGGAACCTCACGGATGACGAGGGTCTTGTTATCAAGCTTTTCAACCTTTGCACGCACCTTCAGAACACCACCACGCTGACCATCGTTATACTTCGACACATCAATGCTACCGCCTGTTGGGAAGTCTGGATAGAGGTTAAACTCCTCACCACGCAGGTAGCTGATAGCTGCATCACAGATGTCGTTAAGGTTATGTGGAAGAATCTTGGATGACAAGCCAACGGCGATACCTTCAGCACCCTGTGCCAAAAGCAGTGGGAACTTTACAGGAAGCGTAATCGGCTCTTTGTTTCTGCCGTCGTAAGAAAGTTGCCATTCTGTTGTCTTCGGATTGAAAACAGTCTCTAAGGCAAACTTTGATAGGCGCGCCTCAATGTATCGTGGCGCAGCAGCACGGTCACCAGTGAGGATGTTTCCCCAGTTACCCTGCATGTCGATGAGTAGGTCTTTCTGTCCTAACTGTACCAAGGCGTCACCAATAGAGGCATCACCATGTGGGTGAAATTGCATCGTATGACCAACGATGTTTGCTACCTTATTGTATCGTCCATCATCCATTCGTTTCATAGAGTGGAGAATACGGCGTTGTACAGGCTTCAAGCCGTCCTCGATATGAGGTACGGCACGTTCCAAGATTACGTAGCTGGCGTAATCTAAGAACCAGTTTTTGTACATGCCAGAGAGATGATGTACGGCAGAGGCATCAAACCTATCGGCAGGTTTATAATCAGAATGGGAATCCTGTTCCTGAGTCTCTTCCTCAGGAGTCTGTCCATCCAAGTCTTTTATTTCGTCATCCATATAGTTCTTGTTTTATCACTTAAAGAAGCAAGCTTCATAAGACTGCAAATGTACGAAAAAAAAAGTAAATAGGCAAATTATAGCTTATTCAAGTGTTGGATTTGGTTTTCTGTCTGCAGCTTGTTATAGTTTCATTCGCATCATAGCCTTTTTTTAATCCAAATGGGTTGTTAACATCTGAATAGATAACCCCTATCAATGATTGAACTGAGCCTCCGCACCATTGGTGCGGGGCGTTAGCACGTATGGTGCGGAGGCTTAACACCATTCGTGTTGGGCATCAATAAGTCTGTTGAAGATGTAAGAAAACTTCGTGGTTGTCGGTATAATACTATATCGCAAGGCGGGTTTTATGATATAGCATAACCTCAAGCAAATCAAAAGACTGACTCATGAATAATCGATTTAGGATAAAGTTTCGTGATAAACCTGTTCTTATTCGGCTAAAAAAGCGTAACTTTGCGGTAAAAATTAAGGTATAAATAGATAATTATGGCACAAGAGGATGTTTTCAAGAAGATTGTAAGCCACTGTAAAGAGTATGGTTTCGTCTTCCCAAGTAGTGATATTTATGATGGCTTGGCAGCTGTTTATGACTACGGTCAGAATGGTGTTGAGCTGAAAAACAATATCAAGCAGTATTGGTGGCAGTCAATGGTATTGCTGCATAGCAATATTGTTGGTATCGATGCCTCTATCTTTATGCACCCTACCGTATGGAAAGCAAGTGGCCACGTTGATGCTTTCAACGATCCATTGATTGACAATCGCGATTCAAAGAAGCGTTATCGTGCTGATAACCTTATCGAGGATCAGATTGGTAAGTACGAGGAGAAGATAGAGAAGGAAGTGGCTAAGGCTGCTAAGAAGTTCGGCGAGTCTTTCGATGAAGCTAAGTTCCGTGAGACCAATCCACGTGTTCTTGAAAATCAGAAGAAGCGTGACGACCTTCATGCACGTTATACTGAGGCTATGCAAGGACCAGACTTGGAGGCTTTGAAGCAGATTATTCTTGACGAGGGTATTGTAGACCCAATCAGTGGTACAACTAACTGGACAGACGTTCGTCAGTTCAATCTTATGTTCTCTACTGAGGTGGGTGCATCTGCTGATGCTACTAACAAGATTTATCTGCGCCCAGAGACAGCGCAGGGTATCTTCGTAAACTTCCTCAACGTACAGAAGACTGGTCGTATGAAGTTGCCTTTCGGTATCTGTCAGATTGGTAAGGCCTTCCGTAACGAGATTGTTGCACGTCAGTTTGTCTTCCGTATGCGTGAGTTCGAACAGATGGAGATGCAGTTCTTCTGCCAGCCAGGAACCGAGATGAAGTGGTTTGAATACTGGAAGAAGCATCGTTTGGTATGGCATGAGGGTCTTGGTATGGGTGATGATAACTATCGTTTCCATGATCACGAGAAGTTGGCTCACTATGCTAATGCCGCAACAGATATTGAGTTCCATATGCCATTCGGCTTCAAGGAGGTTGAGGGTATTCACTCACGTACTAACTTTGACCTTTCTCAGCATGAGAAGTACTCTGGCCGTCAGGTAAAGTACTTCGATCCAGAGCGCAATGAGAACTATACTCCATACGTAGTAGAAACATCTATTGGTGTTGACCGTATGTTCCTTTCTGTTATGTGTCACAGCTATACAGAGGAGGCATTGGAGAACGGTTCAAGTCGTGTTGTCTTGAAGTTGCCAGAGCCATTGGCACCTGTTAAGTGTGCAGTTCTTCCTTTGGTTAACAAGGATGGTCTGCCAGAGAAGGCGCAGGAGATTGTGAATAGTCTGAAGTTCCATTTCAATACACACATGGAGGCTAAGGATTCTATTGGTAAGCGTTACCGTCGTCAGGATGCTATCGGTACTCCTTTCTGTGTGACAGTAGATGGCGATACTTTGACAGATAACACAGTTACATTGCGTTATCGTGATTCTATGAAGCAGGAGCGTGTACCAGTTGAGAAACTACGCGAGATTATTGAAGACCGCGTATCTATCACAGCTCTGCTGAAGAAGATTGATATTGACTAATTAAAAAAAAAGGATAGCAGAGTAGGCTTTTTAGAATCTAATAGAGTATCAAAGTTCTCTATCGTTTCTAACAACCCCACTCCGCTATCCCTTTCTGATTTAAATAAAAGACTATGACAAAGAATATAAAGATGCTTATTCGTCGTGCTGCAGGTGTCTTCTGCTTGGGCGGAATGCTGCTTTCTGCAGGTCTCTTTACCTCTTGTACAGAGAATGATAACACTGTAGATGAATTTGCTAATTGGCAGTCGAAGAACGAAACTTATTGGAATAAGCTTTATACTACAACGCAACAGAAAATTAAAAGTGGGGACACCTCTTGGAAGATAATACTTAATTATACTTTCCAAAATCAGAAACAGACTTCTGGTTCTGCACTTACTTATAGTCCTGAGGATTATATCATTGTACATGTAGAGCAGGCTGGAGCAGGCACAACAAGTCCGTTGTATTCTGATTCTGTGTCCATGCACTATATGGGTCGTTTGATTCCATCTACGACTTATACGTCAGGGCTTATCTTTGATAAGTCATGGTCGAATGATACTTTTAATGCAACAACATCACGTCCAGCGCATAGTTATCTTGGTCTTGCCTATAATTCAGAGGGTAAGGCGGTAAGTCTTGTAGATGGATTTACGACAGCTTTGATGTCAATGCATCGTGGTGACCATTGGACAGTATATATTCCTTATCAGTTGGGTTATGGTGCGAGTGCTTCGGGTATGGTGCCAGCTTACTCAACGCTTATCTTCGACTTACGATTGGTTGACTTCTCTCACCCTGGTACAAAGTTGAAGGATTCATAATTTAAGGAGTATTGTCATAGCCTTTTTGAAAGGTCTGAATGACCTTTAGTCTTATAGGTAGGGACACAAGTTCCCGTGTGTTCGACTCAATAATAGCAGTGAACAGACGGGAGCAAGGTCCCTATTTTACTTTTAATAATTCGATATTCTTAGCGAGGGACTTTTGTTTACTATCTCTCTTTAAGCTCTCATTATTTATTATTCAGTTTCTCATTTATTCCAAATTATAGTTTCCCGTGCGTATATCCTTTAGTAAGTCTGTTACTGAAAGTCTTCTTGCCAAGATTCGTAGTGGTGAGATGATGAGCAGGAATGAGAAGTTTAATCTCATTATCCAACTCAGTATCCCATCTATCTTAGCGCAGGTGACGACAGTTCTAATGTTCTATATTGATGCGGGAATGGTAGGTTCGTTGGGTGCAGAGCCATCAGCAGCTATTGGACTTGTCGAACCGGCGACATGGCTCTTCTTCTCTTTAGTGAGTGCAGTGACAATGGGTTTTTCAGTTCAGGTAGCTCACTTTATTGGTGCAAACGACTTTGCAAAGGCGCGTGCAGTGATGCGTCATGGTTATATTTTCGGACTATGCTTTGCGTTGTTTTTATTGCTGATAACTTTTCTTATCGGTTCTCGCCTTCCTGTATGGTTGGGTGGTGGTGCTGACATCCAACATGATGCAACTGTTTACTTCCTTATTTTCTCTCTAATTATTCCTTTCCACCTTATTGAATATATGTCAGCAGCTATGCTGAAGGTGTCGGGTGATATGCGTCGTCCGAGTTTTATGGCGATATTAATGTGTGTGTTGGATGTGATTTTCAATTACTTCTTTATTTTTCCTACACGCACAGTTTCTCTTTTTGGAGTAGAGGTAACGATGCCAGGTTTGGGTGAAGGTGTGGCTGGTGCAGCGCTTGGAAGTCTTTTATCCTTCGTTTGTGTAGCACTTCCATTGGCTTATTATGCAATCTTTCGCAGTCCAATCTTGGCTTGGAAGCAGGATGTCGAACGTTTTGTTTGGCGTTGGCAATATATATGGAATGCGATGAAGATTGGTGCACCGATGGCATTACAATATCTTCTGATGAATGGTGCACAATTGGTTTCTACCATGATTGTTGCTCCTTTGGGTAATATCGCTATTGCTGCTCATTCGTTTGCTATTACCGCAGAGAGTCTCTGCTATATGCCAGGACATGGTATTAGCGAGGCTGCCACAACATTGGTGGGGCAGAGTGTTGGGGCAGATAGGCGTGACCTTCATCGTAGTTTTGCGTGGATGACTGTGTCGCTTGGTATGGTAGTCATGGCATTTATGGGTGTTGTGATGTATATCTTTGCTCCAGAAATGATTGGTTTGCTGTCTCCAGTAGCAGAAATTCAGGCTTTGGGAACTTCTGTTCTTCGTATTGAAGCCTTTGCCGAGCCATTCTTTGCTGCAGCTATTGTTGCTTATAGTGTCTGTATAGGAGCAGGCGATACGCTGAAGCCATCCTTAATAAACTTGGGTAGTATGTGGCTTATCCGTCTGACCTTGGCTTATGCACTGGCAACGCAGTACGGTCTTCGTGGTGTCTGGTTTGCTATGGCTGTTGAACTCTCTCTCCGTGGAATGATGTTTATCTTCTATCTTTTCAAGCGTCTTCGACGAACATAACTGTCATAGGGTGAGGGATAAAAATGGTTCTTCCGTTAAATGCGTGGATGCTTTTCGTATAGCTTTGACGGAAAAACCGAGGTTATTCATTAAATAAAATATAGTCAAGACTGTCAATTGTCTATTCTATTATTACCCTCCAACGCCGCCACCTTTTTCTCATTTTAATACTTCAAGAATGTAGATAAGACTCTGAAAAATCATTACATAATTTCGAATATAATATCTATAAATAAAGATAAAAACACGTGTAAAAAGCAAGTTTACAACTAACAGAGAGTCAGTTAGTTATAAAGTTGTGCAAGAAAAGGTGCTTAATTGGTCTTCAAAAGGGCGTTAGTAACACTCCAAAAGAGCATCTTTTGCAAGTCAATTAGGTGTCTTTTAGAAGCCAAAAGAGCATGTATTGGTTTTGAGTTGCACGAAAATAGTTTACAAATATTAGTTAATAAGAGAATAAACTGTTTGTAGAAGACAAAAAGACATGCTAATGGATAGACATATTTTATTTGCCTTTTCTACATTATACCTTGTAGTTTATCCCCTTTATATACTAATGGGATATATCTATCCATTTAACGGAAGAACCATAAAAATGGGTAGTAGTCTTTCTTATAAAGCCTTTTTTCTTTTTAGAAAAATGAAACTTTGCGATTCTTCCTCATGACTGTAATTTACTTCTGATGGTAAAAATAAAGGTTGCATACCCCATACTTCATAGAAACTCTTGGTAAAAACTTACAGATTTTACCCCTAATTTGTGTGGAATATGCGGATTGTTGTATGTTAGTTTCTCCTATATATATAATAAGGTGAAGTAATTCTGCACGATCAACATGTTAAAATCGCAATAAAATATGGTGTAGAATATGTGTTTTTAAATCTATTTTTAAAGGGAAATGTTAAAACGCAAGTTTACCTCTTTAGAGATATTTTATTGCCCAAAACAGTTAAAAAGATGTTGAAAAACCACTTTTTTATCTAAAAATTAGATTTTTTTCTATGAAATAATGTAGTCTATTCAAAAAAAGTGCTATCTTTGCAAACCGAATATAATTAAGTCGCTAAAATTAACAGAATTAATATTAAGCATTTATGAAAAAGTTTTTGATTGCACTTTCGATGCTCGCTATGGGTATCACAAGTACACAGGCTCAGGTAGCTTACGAGAAGGCTAAGGCATTTGACAACGTTTACCTCGGTGTTGAGGGTGGTGTTATGACTCCTCTTGATCTTAGTCGCGTAACTCCTCTTAACGCAGCAGCTGGTCTTAAGCTCGGTAAGCAGTTCAGCCCAGTTTATGGTGCAAACCTCGAGGGTCTTGCATTCTTCGGTGATAACCGTTGGCAGACTGGTTCTTTAGGTTTCTCTAACAGTCACACAATTGTTCGTGCCATCAACCTCGGTTTGAACGGTACTATCAACTTCACAAACCTTTTCTGCGAGTACAACCCAGATCGTCGTTTCGAGGTAGGTGCTGAGGCAGGTATCGGTTACTGGATCACTTACGGTGACAAGCACATCATTCAGTCTTCTAACACTGGTGATGATACAGAGTTGACAGCTAAGACTGGTCTTACTTTCGCTTACAACCTCGGTGAGAAAAGAGCATGGCAGCTTTATGTAGAGCCAGCTATTCTTTGGAACCTTACACACGGTCCTGGTGATGCTATTCAGTTCGGTAAGCACGCAGCTCAGCTCGGTCTTTTCGTAGGTCTTAACTACAAGTTCAAGACTTCTAACGGTACACACAACTTCAAGGTATGGAATGTTGGTGAGTTGAACGATGAGATAAACTCTCTCCGTGATCAGCTTAATGCTAAGCCAAAGGAGGTTGTTAAGGAGGTTGTTAAGGAAGTTGTTAAGGAGGTTCCTGTACAGACAGCTCAGACTCTCTGCATTGACAACTTGGTATTCGTAACATTCGCTCAGGGTAAGTACTTCCTCACAAACGAGGCTAAGAAGGCTCTTGATGATGTTAAGGCAGGCCGTCACGTACAGATCGTAGGTACAGCTTCTCCAGAGGGTCCAAAGGCACTCAACGATCGCCTCTCTCAGAACCGTGCCGACGTTGTTGCTAAGTATCTCCAGAGCCGTGGTGTCATCGTTGATGAGGCTAAGGGTGAGGGTGTACAGGGCGTAACTTCTAACCGTTTGGCTGTTGTTTACGTTAAGTAATTAAGCTACCAATTAGCTAACCTTAATAAGGTTGGTTGACTGAAATAATAAACAGGGATGAATCTTTAAGGTTTGTCCCTGTTTTTTATGTCTTATTTTATTTGTTTCTTACCTAATTATACTTTATTTATCTGTGTAAGAAAAAATATATCGAGCTGTGAAACAGAGCTTCATTTGTAAATTAGACCATAAATAATAGAATACCTCTCTGTTTTATTTTGCCCTTTAATCTATTTAGCGTACCTTTGCATTGATTTCATGTTATTTGATAATGTCAAAGGAAAATAGATTCGACCTTTTAAATAAAATACAATCGCCTGCAGACTTGCGCAAGTTATCTTTGGATGAATTGCCAAAGTTATGCCAGCAGTTGCGGAAGGATATCATAGAAGAGGTTGCCGTTAATCCAGGTCATCTTGGCTCCAGCTTAGGTGCAACTGAAATAACGGTGGCGTGCCACTATGTTTTTAATACTCCAGAAGATCGTATCGTATGGGATGTCGGTCATCAAGCATACGGCCATAAGATTTTGACGGGTCGTCGTGAGAACTTCTGTAATAACCGTAAGTTAAATGGTTTGATGCCATTCCCTTCTCCTTTTGAGAGCGAGTATGATACCTTTACTTGTGGACATGCCTCTAACTCTATCTCGGCTGCCTTGGGCATGGCCGTTGCTTCTAACCTTACGAAGCAGCATCGTCATGTCGTTGCTATTATTGGCGATGGAGCCATGAGTGGTGGTTTGGCTTTCGAGGGTCTGAACAATGTTTCCAGCCAACCTAATGACTTACTTATCATTCTTAATGACAATGATATGTCTATTGATAGGGCAGTGGGTGGTATGGAACAGTACTTGTTGAAGCTTGACACCAACGAGACATACAACCGTTTACGCTTCAAGGCTTCGCAATGGTTGCATGATAAAGGCTTATTGAATGATGAACGTCGAAAGGGTTTACTGCGTTTTAACAATGCTCTTAAGTCAGCCTTAGCACATCAGCAGAATATGTTCGAAGGTATGAATATTCGTTACTTCGGACCTTTTGATGGGAATAATGTTGAAGAGTTGGTTCGTATTCTTCGTCAGTTGAAGGATATGAAGGGACCAAAACTTCTCCATTTACATACCAAGAAAGGTAAGGGATATGAACCTGCTGAGAAGAGTGCGACGGTATGGCATGCTCCAGGTAAGTTTGACCCAGAGACAGGTGAGCGTATTGTGCAAGACTGTAGCAATGAACCACCTAAGTTTCAAGATGTGTTTGGAAAGACGCTATTAGAACTTGCAAAGAAGAATCCTCGTATTGTTGGTGTTACACCTGCCATGCCAACGGGTTGTTCTATGAATATAATGATGAAGGCTATGCCTGACCGTACCTTCGATGTGGGTATTGCGGAGGCACATGCAGTCACTTTCTCAGCTGGTATGGCAAAGGATGGTTTACAGCCTTTCTGTAATATCTATAGTGCCTTCTCACAGCGTGCATATGATAGTATTATCCACGATGCAGCTATACTTAACCTTCCTGTAGTCCTTTGTTTGGACCGTGCTGGATTGGTAGGTGAAGATGGTGCGACGCATCATGGTGCTTTTGATATGGCTTTCTTGCGTCCAATTCCTAATCTTACCATCGCCTCTCCGATGGACGAACGTGAACTTCGTAGATTGATGTACACGGCACAGTTGCCTGATAAGGGAACTTTTGTGATTCGTTATCCACGTGGTAATGGTGTTTTAACTGATTGGGAGTGTCCGCTGAAAGAGATAGAGGTAGGAACAGGACGTCGTCTTCATGATGGCTGGGATGTTGCTGTATTGAGTATCGGACCTATTGGTAATGATGTTGAAAAGGCTATAAAACTGATAGAGAGTGCTGAATCTCCAAATACAGAAGGTCATTGTCCATCAATCGCACACTATGATATGCGTTTCTTGAAACCATTAGACGATAAACTTCTTGAAGAGGTTGCAAGTCGTTTCTCACGCATCATAACGATAGAAGATGGTGTACGCAATGGTGGATTGGGTTCTGCTGTTACAGAGTGGATGAGCGATCATGGTTATACACCACAGATAACTCGTATGGGTATGCCTGATCATTTTGTAGAGCAGGGAACGGTACAACAGCTACGTGAAATCTGTGGAATAGATCTTGAAAGTATCAAGAAAGAGTTAATTAAGGCTAACTGATAATTTATCACTTACGCCTCACCATCGTTCAAACTAAAAAGAAAAAGAAATGAAAATCATCATAGCAGGAGCATACGCCATAGGAACCTACTTGGCAAAACTGCTTTCTCGTAATATGCAGGATATCGTACTCATGGATGAGAACCCAGAGAATCTGGAGAAGATCAGTAGTGAGTATGACTTGCTGACTATGGAATGTTCACCTACGAATATCAAGGGATTGAAAGAGGCTGGTGTTGAACATGCTGACCTCTTTATCGCTGTTACTCCAAGTGAATCGGGTAATATCGCAGCTTGTGTTATGGCGCATCAGCTGGGTGCAAAGAAGACCGTTGCACGTGTAGACAATCCAGAGTATGTTGAAGAACAGAATAAGGAGTTGTTCCGTCAGATGGGTGTCAGTGATATTATCTATCCAGAAATCCTTGCAGCAAGGGATATTATCAATGGCTTGAAGATGTCATGGGTTCGCCAACGATGGGATGTACATGATGGAGCATTGGTAATGTTGGGTATCAAAGTGCGTGAAACTTGTGAGATACTCAACCGTCCTTTGAAAGATATTAGTGGTCCTGATGATCCTTATCATGTAGTCGCTATAAAGCGCAATGACGAAACGATTATTCCTGGAGGTAATGATACTTTGCAGTTATATGACTTGGTTTATTTCATGACCACAAAGCAGTATATTCCGTATGTTCGTAAGATTGTTGGTAAGGAACAGTATGTTGATGTACAGAATGTTATCTTTATGGGCGGTGGTAAGACTGCTGCACGTGCCGTAAAGATGCTGCCTGAATATATGAATGCGAAGATTATCGAACAGAATCCTACTCGTTGCGAGATTCTTAATGATATCTTCAGTGAAGACAGACTGGTTATCAATGGCGATGGTCGTGATATTGGTTTGTTGCAGGAGGAGGGAATCCGTCATACACAAGCTTTCGTGGCATTGACTTCAAATGCAGAAACGAATATTCTTGCCTGTCTTACGGCTAAACGACTTGGTGTTCGCAAAACTGTTGCATCCGTAGAGAACTTTGATTACGTGAATACAGCTGATGGACTTGACATTGGTACGATTATCAATAAGAAAGCACTTGCAGCCAGTCATATCTATCAGATGATGCTTGACGCAAACGTAGCTAACGTAAAGTTTCTTATGTCTATCAATGCTGATGTGGCTGAATTCGTACCAAGTCCAGACTCAAAGATAACCCGAAAGGTTGTAAGAGAGTTAAATCTTCCTAAGGGAGTGACTATTGGTGGACTTGTAAGAAACAAAGAAGGAATGCTTGTTTCTGGTAATACACAGATAGAAGCAGGCGACTCTGTTGTGGTCTTCTGTTATAATGTTGATATGAAAAAGGTGGAGAAATTATTTATTTAACCATGCTTAATCTGAAACTTATTTCCAAAATTCTTGGATCCTTGTTATGGATAGAAGGCGTACTGATGCTCAGTTGTCTATTCGTGTCCTTGTTTTATAATGGCAGTGACATTATACCATTCGTGTGGAGTATTCTCATAACAGTAGGTGCTGGTTTTATCTTCCGACTGTTAGGTCGTCATGCTGACAATCTTCTTGGACGTCGTGATGCTTATTTTGTTGTAACGATATCTTGGATTCTTTTTACGATATTCGGTACACTCCCCTTTATGATTAGCGGAGGTATTGGGAGTTTCACAGATGCTTTCTTTGAGGCTATGTCAGGCTTCACAACAACTGGTGCAACGATTATAGACTATCCTGAATATCTACCAAAAGGACTCCTTTTCTGGCGTTCATTGACACAATGGATTGGTGGATTGGGAATAGTATTCTTTACTATAGCCATTCTCCCGTCTATGGTGGGCGGTTCGGTAAAGGTGTTTGCTGCCGAAGCAACTGGTCCTATAAAAAGTAAACTACACCCACGACTGAGCACAAGTGCTAAGTGGATATGGGTAGTTTATTTGGTTCTGACTACTGCCTGCATTCTATCATATAAGGTATGTGGTATGGGATGGTTTGATGCTTTCAACTACTCAATGACCAGTACTGCGACGGGTGGATTCTCTCCGGAGAGCGGTTCTATCACAACCTTTCATTCTCCAGCAGAGGAGTATGTCTCTGCATTATTCTGTTTCCTATCTGGTGTCAACTTCACATTGCTATATGCCTCGGCAGCAGGATTAGATATTAAGAAGCTCATAAAGAATAGCGAGTTCCGTTTCTATACCATTATGGTACTCTCGTTTGCTATCTTTATTGCTTTTGAGCTTGTTTATCGTAATCATTATGATATAGAGCATGCCTTCCGTAGTGCACTCTTCCAAGTTGTTTCCTTTATAACAACGACAGGACTTTTTAGTGACGATGCTGCTAAATGGCCTCATGTCACATGGGTTGTCTTGGCTGCTTGTATGTTCTTTGGAGGCTGTTCTGGTTCTACCAGTGGTGGTATCAAGAGTATTCGTGGTGTGATGTTATTAAAGGTGGTGCGTAATGAGTTCCGTCAGATACTTCACCCTAATGCTGTCTTACCGATGAAGGTTGATGGAGTGAATATACCACAGTCAAAGCGTGTAACACTTTTAGGTTTCATCGGACTTTATCTTATTCTGACGCTCTTCTGTGCTTTTACGATGATTGCATTTGGTATTGATAACACGAATGCTATCACAATTACGTTGAGTTGTTTGGGTAATGTTGGACCTACATTGGGTATGGAAATCGGTCCTACAATGTCATGGGCACAGTTGCCAGACTTTGCAAAGTGGATTTGTTCATTCCTCATGCTTGTAGGTCGTTTGGAGCTATTTACAGTCTTAGTGCTCTTCTCTCCAGCTTTCTGGAAGGAAAACTAAGAGTAAACAAAGGCTAACTTCCAATCATATTTGTACGGGAATCACAACTCCTATAAGCTTTTGTTACTCCTGTGTTACCAATGATAGTGATTTATTTTCATGAAAAGAAATATTTATTTTCACGAGAAAAAATATTTCTTTTCATGAAGAAAAAGATTTATTATTGTGGTAATAAAAGATTAAAGACAGTCGTCTGTTTCTATCTTTTTCCTTTTTTTATAATACTCAACACTTCTCCAAATATATCGAAACCATCCGTAAAATGACAGAAAATGATTTTAACATAATTGGGTAGTGCCGACCAAGCCTTTTATTAATCTTTTAATAGTAATTATGTTTGGGAATTATATAGAGTCTTTATCTGTTAATATTAATGATGGAAATAGCTCTAGGGTAGAATTCTGGTTTTATAAGATATGGTAAAAACTCTGCAAACAACTGTGTCGTTGGAAGTTCTCGTCCTTGTATTTTAAAATGATTAAACCCCAGTTCAATGTAATTATCTAAATCTTGTGGAAGAATAAAGTTGGATCCACTATACAGCCCCATTCTTGTATCTTTAGAAAGTGAACTTGTAGGGTATCCGTTAATTTTAGGACATAACTTATAAAAATCTTCTGATTCAATATTGTCTTGATCACTATTATATTCTAACTGCCTTTTGGACGAACATATTTGATGTAGAACTCTTGCATTACATCCTTTAGGACAGGTTGAGTTTACAAGTATTTCCACTCTTTTTCTTTCCTTATGATGAATGCTCTTAAGAAAATCGAAATTATAATTATAATCGTAGTCTAAACAGATATACTTATAGTCACTTTCAAACTCTTTTAATTGTTCCGTACTAGTACGGAGACGTTTTGTTGTAGAACTAATAAAAGAAGCTGATGGATACTTATTTCTTAAGTAACTCTCTAGAATAGGTGAGTTTACTACTACTTCAGGAGAAATATCCTCAAAGATATCCATAAGTAAATTGCAATATCTATCATGAAGATCATATTCATTTAGCAGAGAATTGGTAAATATAAATCGGATTTTGATACCAAGGTTTAAATATGTATCACGTATATTTTTTAATTGCTGTTTATCATAATAGATATTGGTTAGCGTACGACCTCCATTCCAGACGCATGTAGGTGAACCAAAAGCGCTATCTATTATAACATTATCCTTCAAAAGCCATGGACATTTTTTTACTGTTTCTAAAAAATCGCGTATAAATTCAAATGATTCAAAAGCTCCACATATAAAGAAATGTGCTTCTTCTTTGTATCCTTCAAAATTCCAGTCTATTCCTGTTTTAATCATACGTTTTTTTGTTTTTGCTATAAGCTTTTTTTTGATATTTATCTCTTATCACAAAATTCATCTTGTATAAAGTTGCTTATAATGTCTATTGTTGATTTTATATCCTTTTTTGAGCACATCTCATAAGGGGTATGCATATATCTACATGGAATTGATATAATTGCAGTTTTAACCCCATTAGTTGAGAGTTGTATTACATTAGCATCTGTTCCTGTGGGATAAGGGTTTACTTCAATTTGGTGTGTAATGTTATTTTTTAAAGCAATTTCTTCCAGACGACGAAATAATTCGGGATAAACATTTGGTCCTTTGGATAAAACACATCCGCCTCCTAATTTAACATCTCCATCACTTATAACATTCATATTAGGATAGTCTGTAGCATGGGTTACATCAATACAGATGCAAATATCTGGTTTTATAGAATTTGCTGCAACGTATGCTCCTCTCAATCCTATTTCTTCGTGATTTGATGCGACATAGTATAAATCGCATGTTGCCTTCACTTTTTGAAGGCGCTTAGAAACTTCGCATAAAACATTTAATCCTGCTTGATCGTCAATATAAGGACCTGTTATAATACTGTTTGGTAAGCTTTCATAATCTGAATAAAAATAGGCATAATCACCCATACTAATTATTTGCAAAGCTTCTTCTTTGTTCTTTGCACCTATATCAATCCATATATTATCAAAAGTAATTTTATTATTCTGTTCTTCTCGTAGAAGATGAATCGGTTTTTTCCCTATAACACCTAATATTTCTTTATTTTCATGTACAATTACAACTTTTCTTGCTTGAAGAATTGATACGTCAATACCGCCTGACGGTTTGACATAAAGAAATCCCCTCTCGTCTATGTAAGATATCATAAGACAAATAACATCTTGATGTGCTATTAGCATAATACGCTTTCCATGTCCTATTTTATTTGCAATAACATTACCAAGGATGTCAGTATTAACGTTATCCACATACGGTTTCAATTCCTTACTGAAGTCCTTAATTTTATGTAGCTGTATCATTTCTTACTGTAATATTTTTAAATAAATATTAAAAGGGGCATAGGAAAGGAAGCTCTTCCCTATGCCAATAATTACAATCGTGCTCTTAGCCACGATACGCAATACCGCATGATGACTCATACAATTTTGGACATCCATTTGCGGCTACTACATTTGATGTAGTCTTGATACCAAGTTCTACTTTCATAATGGTAAC
Source organism: uncultured Prevotella sp. (assembly GCA_963540415.1). Taxonomy (GTDB): domain Bacteria; phylum Bacteroidota; class Bacteroidia; order Bacteroidales; family Bacteroidaceae; genus Prevotella. The sequence goes on along the minus strand of CAUTPS010000034.1, from coordinate 6,129 downwards.
TTTTAGGTTATAGGTATACTTAAGGAGATACCATTTATCCATTTTCTCGATAATTACGTTGTAATACTATTTTGTTTATTGGTAGTTTTCTTATGAGTTTTATAAGGTCTTCCCTCTCAATAGACTCATCGTGTTTCATTAGCTTATGAGCAAGATTAAACCTGCATTTTGCCATATAACAATTTGATTCAGCTGGTTTACGAAAATCTTGATGTTCTGAATAATTAATTCCAGCACAAAGATTGCAGTAATCGCAATAATCGTGTCTCCCGCACTCTGTGTAGTCAGAGACTACAGCTTTTCTCCATATTTCTAATGTAGAACTCTCAGAGAGTATCTTGCTTACAGTTTGATGGGATAGGTTTCCATAAACTTGTGTAAATGCTGGGCATGCACGTAAGTCACCATTTGGTGACATACAAAAGCCAGTACCACCTGCACCACAACTACACATTGACAAATCACGTTTTTGACCTCCATAGTTAGGTGCTTCCTTTCCTACATATAATGCTAAGTTGTTATCACGTAGAATAACTTGTAGCTGTTCTTCTGTTAGACGTAATTGTTTTGCACAGATGTCACCATCGTTAGACTCTGTAATATTAATCTCAAATTGGGGAATAGCTCTATACTCCTTTGCAAGATCTGCAACCATATAATAAGAATGAATATTAGGTTGCATTATACAGCACTTTAGATTCATTGGGACAGCTAGTTTACTCAGAGCTTTGACTATTCTTATTGATTTTTCCCAAGAACCAGGAACTCGAGTAATAGCATCATGGTCTTTTGCAATCCCACTATATATGCTTATACCTACTAATCGTGGATAATAATTTGCAAGCCGCTTCACTTCCTGTAATATTCTTTGTCCATTTGTGAAAACATCAAAGACAATTCCTTTAGTGTATAAGTAATCTATCAATTCCCATGTAACCTCTTTTGAAAAAGGATCACCTCCACTAAGACATACCTTGACAAGACCATGGTTGTACATATCATCAATGATATCTTTATAATTTTCCAATGTTAGTTCTTGTTGGTCAGCTCTATGACTTTTTTCTGTGCTATTTCGAGTTGCCCCTGGGTTATAGCAGTGAATACACATTTCGCTACACCGATATGTTAGTTCAAACATACATGAGCATATTGTTCTTCCGTCGTCAACAGCCGAAAAATATGCCTGTTCTGCATTTGTTACTTCCATTGGAAGCTTTTCCCTAGTCGTTTTGTCTACCCATGATTTCTGTTGAGTCTTAGTTTCTAATACTAATTGTCGATACTTGTCTATAGAACCTTTCGTCGGACATGTAGTTGTTAATAAGCCATTTTGAAACAGCACAATATAAAATTGACATAAAGAATCTATACTTATACCTGTTTTTGATGAAATTGCAATAACATTGATATCTTCATTTCTATTAGCTTTCAATATCTCCCCTATAACAATAGCAGAGAAACTGTCAAAGAAGAAACTAGCTCCCACTATCAAATTATACATTATTGCAACTTGTTTTTTTTCGTTGCAGCGTCCACATGTCCATTCTGGGCGGAAAAGGTACAAGTTATGATATAGTATTTCTATACGCCTTTCTAGGTTAACTTTAAGTACATTTTGCATCTTTATTAAGGCTGACAGCAAATGTAAAGTCATATTTGCTTTTATAGCTATCTTATCACAAAGAATCTCTAAATCCTCTCCAGTTTCTTCCCCTTTATAAATTAAATGACCAATTTCATGTAATAAACATGCGTCTGATTCAGATTGTGTGAACTGACAGCTTTCAATGATATCTTTGTTATATATAATCGGAGTTGTTTTGCCAAATAAAGTAAAAGGATTTGTGGCAAAAGGTGAGTTCGTGACATTGCATACCTTTGCAGCAAAAGTATTATTATCCAAAATAGAAATATCCAGGTTCCCATTTAAATTCTGTAGGAAATCTGCAAAACGAGTTGCAAACCCGTTATAATCATTACTTATAATAATCATTTTAAATTTGCCTTATGCCTCAGATACCTTATAAGGCTTTTAAACTCTATAGGAGGAACCACAAAACAAAAAGCGCAGGTATCCATCTAACTCATTCGCCTCTTGAGGTCCTCGGAGACCTATGCTAGTGAACGAGTAGAAGTTTGCCTGCGCTGGTATATATAAGTAACCCGGAAAAGTGTGTGTGAGGGAATAAATACCCTCGCAACACACTCCGGAATACTATTATAGCATTCCCATAGCAACCACTTCTGACATTGTCCTTGACTAGCAAATTGAAATTTCCGAGGTTTCAAGAAGCCTATTGACAAAGCATTGATGACGCTTTACTGTTTATGTAGTGTCTCATCCATATTTCTGACTTTTGTCAGACGCTATATCGATTTCTATTATTTTCTACCGTATTCAGATGTGAATGAACAAAGTTTACTTCAATAATTTGAAAAAGCTACAGCATAGATTTGACACTGCAAAATTATATTAAAATAATGTAATTACCAAAGTTTTTTCTAAAAAGTGCAATATTACAGGAACTTTTCTCAAAAAAGTGTGTAATTTTGTGACCAATAAACTTAAATATAATAACCAAAACGCACTATAATGAAAAGAAAGAACTTATTTTTTTTAGTAATTGCATTCTTTGCAACATTCTCATTAGCCTCTTGTCTTAACGACGACTATGAGAGCAAGGCTAAACTCCCATCAGTAGAGGAATTGAAAGCAGCAAGTAAGTTGATTCAAGGCTCTTATCAAGGTAAACTTTCGAGATATGGCCTAAACGAACGGGAACAACTTGAAAGAAAAGATTCTGTGAATACGACTTGGGAAATCAAAGATGACACAACACTTATTATCAAAAATATCCCAACTAAGATGTTGACAGCAAGTATTATTGATACTGACTTGAAGCAAGCTATTGAGGCTTTGCCAAATCAGGAAATCAAATGTGCTATTAGCGTGTTCAGCGTGAAACCAATCCTCTTTTATATTGCTCCTTATCGTTTAGATTTAGGCAAGATTACTTATGGGGGTAAAACTCATGATGTAGCTATAGCTTTCCTTTTTCAGGAAAATTATACCTATGGCGGTTATGATACTGACCGCAAGGTGCTTGGTGCTCGCCTTTTAGAGGCTGGAATGGTTGTTGATGGCGTCTTCGATAAGTCTATTAGTAAGGGTGCTGATTATTTCTTCCTTGCTTCTGAACCAAGAGTATAAGTTTTATAAAACAGTATAAGCAAAAGCCCGGGAATATCTATTCGGATGTTTCCGGGTTTGTTTTTCTATGGTATAGGAAGCTACTTGTTGTTTCATCTGATAGGGTATAGTAGTATGGGGAAAGTCTAAAAGGTATGTGAAGCTGTGGAAATTGATAAATAAGAAAGGTGGTTTCAGTCAATTTGTTTGATATTGTGACAATACTGTAGAGTCTTTCTGCCATTCTGTCAGTCTCTCCCTGTTGGCACATCATTTGTCTAATTATTGGCGAATGACACTGTCAGTAACAGCTGTAGATGATATAAGTCTGATGATACTGCGATAGATAAGCGTCAATATTGAAAACGAAATAATAATAAAAAAAGAATATACAATTATGGGAAAGATTATTGGAATTGACTTAGGAACAACAAACTCTTGTGTTGCTGTATTTGAAGGTAATGAGCCAGTGGTAATCGCTAATAGCGAAGGTAAGCGTACAACACCTTCTGTTATAGGTTTCGTTGAAGGCGGCGAGCGTAAGGTGGGTGACCCTGCTAAGCGTCAGGCTATCACAAACCCAGAGAAGACGATTTACTCTATCAAGCGTTTTATGGGTGAGACTTACGAGCAGTGCCAGAAAGAGGCTGAGCGTGTTCCATTCAAGGTTGTTAATGAGGGTGGTTATCCACGTGTACAAATTGACGACCGTAAATACACTCCACAGGAGATTTCTGCAATGGTATTGCAGAAGATGAAAAAGACTGCTGAAGACTATCTCGGTCAGGAGGTGACAGATGCTGTTATCACCGTTCCTGCATACTTCTCTGACTCACAGCGTCAGGCAACTAAGGAAGCTGGTCAGATTGCTGGTCTTAACGTACAGCGTATCGTGAATGAGCCTACTGCTGCAGCACTTGCTTATGGTGTTGATAAGGCTAATAAGGATATGAAGATTGCTGTGTTCGACCTTGGTGGTGGTACTTTTGATATCTCTATCCTTGAGTTCGGTGGCGGTGTGTTCGAGGTTCTTTCTACAAATGGTGATACTCACCTTGGTGGTGACGACTTCGATCAGGTAATCATCGATTGGCTCGCTGATGGCTTTAAGTCAGAAGAGGGTATCGACTTGAGAAAGGACCCAATGGCAATGCAGCGTTTGAAGGAGGCTGCTGAGAAGGCTAAGATTGAGTTATCAAGCTCTTCTTCTACTGAGATTAACTTGCCATATATCACAGCTGAGGGCGGTGTTCCAAAGCACTTGGTAAAGACCTTGACTCGTTCACAGTTTGAGCAGTTGGCACACAACCTCATTCAGGCTTGTCTCGTTCCTTGCCAGAATGCTATCCGTGACGCTAAGTTGCAGACTTCAGATATCGATGAGGTTATCCTCGTAGGTGGTTCAAGCCGTATCCCTGCAGTGCAGACATTGGTTAAGAACTACTTCGGTAAGGAGCCTTCAAAGGGTGTTAACCCTGATGAGGTGGTTGCTGTTGGTGCAGCTATTCAGGGTGCTATCCTCAACAAGGAAAGTGGTGTAGGTGACATCGTATTGCTCGACGTAACTCCTCTTACCCTCGGTATTGAGACAATGGGTGGTGTGATGACAAAGCTCATCGATGCTAACTCTACCATTCCTTGCAAGAAGAGCGAGGTGTTCTCTACCGCAGCTGATAACCAGACAGAGGTTACTATCCACGTTCTGCAGGGTGAGCGTCCAATGGCTGCACAGAACAAGTCAATCGGTCAGTTCAACCTGACAGGTATTGCTCCAGCTCGTCGTGGTGTACCACAGATTGAGGTAACATTCGACATCGATGCTAACGGTATCCTCAACGTATCAGCTAAGGACAAGGCTACAGGTAAGGAGCAGAGCATCCGCATCGAGGCTTCAAGTGGCTTGAGTGAGGACGAAATCAACCGTATGAAGGCTGAGGCCGAGCAGAATGCTGCAGCCGACAAGGCAGAGCGTGAGAAGATTGACAAGCTGAATCAGGCTGACTCAATGATCTTCACCACCGAGAACTTCTTGAAGGACAATGGTGACAAGATTCCAGCCGATCAGAAGTCAGGTATCGAGTCAGCTCTCCAGCAGCTCAAGGATGCTCACAAGTCAGCAGACGTTGCAGCCATCGATACAGCTATCAACAACCTCAACACCGTTATGCAGGCAGCATCACAGCAGATGTACAGCCAAGCAGGTGCACAGGCAGGTCCTCAGCCAGGCGCAGATGCTGGTCAGCAGGAGCAACCAAAGCAGGATGATACCATCCAAGATGCTGACTTTGAGGAAGTGAAATAAAGAACATAGAACTAAGAGGATATGTTTAAATCAAAAGAAGATGCGACTTTAGCATTAACTCTTGTAAAACAGTATTTCCAAGATGAGATTACAGAAAAGGCAGATTATGTTCCTGCATCATTAACTATGCATTTAGATTTGATAGACAAAGCTATTTTGTATATTGATCCTAATGCAGATGTTGATGAGCTTTGTAGAAAGGCGAGCAAAAAGAATATAAGACGCACATAAGAATATAAAGAGAGGATGATACTTAAATAATATCGTCCTTTCTTTTCATTTAAGAAATTAGAGCATTAACGATATTGCAAGAGATGATGGGTGGAAGGGTGGCTTGGTCGTGATATGTTCTAAAAAATGCTATCAAAATGGCGATGGCAAGTAGATAATAATTTAAAAAATAAAATTAAAATTTATGATAAATAAGTTTTTTATCTGCTAGATTGGGCAGGTTCTTGCCCGACTAGCATATTGTGTTAGAAGGCAGAGCTTTGAAGACTCTGCAAACTTCTTAGTTTCACTACTTAGTGTTATTGTTTTTATTATTAAGCTTTGCTTAGGAATTTCTCCAGGGATTGATGATTTAACCCAAATCGGTCATTAGGGACTTCTGATGTAGGCTTCTAATGACCGCCAT
>CAUTPS010000033.1:0-28146 GCA_963540415.1 uncultured Prevotella sp. | reverse complement strand
CAACGGAAAAGGCTTTTAAGACCGAGACGATTAAGCCGCGCGTGGTCTTTACGCCGGGAAGAGAATTGAAGAATGAGCTGTCTGTAAACTCTTACGAATCGGTGAGAAAAACAGAAGAAATAGGGAAAGACAAGAATAAAAAGAAAAAAGAAGAAAATGGACCTGTACCAGACACCGTCTAATCCTCACAGAACGCGAAAGTATTTATACGCCTAATTGAAAAGAACAGAATTGAAAACAAACTTGGTTTTGAAAGATTCTGAATTAATGATTTTTTTTTTCATGTTTTAGAGATATGCCCTTGATGTGATATCAATAGCAATAACTTGGTAATTTAATTTTCGTTTTCTTGCCCCTGTCACCATTGCGTTGGTATTAAGGGGCAAGTTTTTTGTTCGTTGGCACCTTTATGCTTTTCTCAAATATATTAAAGCATTTAGCCTGTGTTTATCTAAACAAAGTGAAGTTCACACTACCATAGCTTCTATGTTCAATGAAGTGAGGGTGAGTGGAGAAATCATTGTTCTTACCATGTTCAAAGACCAGTAGTCCGTCTTCTTTTAATAAGTCATATTGGAAGATGAGGTCAGGAATGGTCTCCAACTCTGGCAATGCGTAGGGAGGGTCGGCAAAGATGAGATCGAACTTCTGATGACAACTTTTTAAGAAACGGAACACATCTCCTTTTATCAGTATATTATCTTTTGTGCCAAGCTTTTCCATACATTGACTGATAAAGCGAGCATGGTCACGGTCTTTCTCTACGCTTATTACCTGTTGGCAACCACGTGATAAGAGTTCTAAGGATATACTACCCGTACCAGCAAAGAGGTCGAGTGCGGTTGCTTCTTCCCAATCCACGTAAGCATTGATAACATTAAAGATATTCTCTTTAGCAAAGTCTGTTGTAGGACGTGCCTTAAAAGTACGTGGAATATCAAAGTGTCTGCCTTTATATTTTCCTGTTATAATTCGCATAGTTTCTTTTTTATAGGAATGAAGGAGTTATATGGAGTGAAATGGAGTAAAAGGGTGAAATGGAGTTAAGGAGTTAAGGAGTGAAATGGAGTTAAGACATTTGTATCTGTGGGAGATGTGTGGACTTAATTCACTCTACATCTTAATCTTTCTTTCTTTTATTCCAGATAAATCGCTTTCATGTCGTAAGGTATCTCTGTACGTTTAGCCAACTGGCTGTTGTTGAAGTAAACTTCTTGATTGATAACCCTACAGAACTTCAAATGCTGTTTTACTTTATCAAGGAGCCAGTCTTGGTAAGGTATATCACCAACAAGATATAACTCATCTTTCTCTACATCCATTCCTGTTAGCTTCCATATATAAAGGAGATAATACAAAGCATCATGCTCATTGGTTGCTTCGTATGAATTGCTGAAACGGAATCTGTTTTGTTGGAAGCTGAAAACCTCCATACGCTTCTCATGGAAATAAGCATAGAGTTTTCTACGTGGACCAGCGTAAGAACGACGATAGAGATGAGTCCATACAGACTGCATAAGCGGTTGTATACGAATATCCTTGAAATGGTCGTCGATAACGAGCTTGAGATCTTTGTTAATTGCAAAGACAGCAATAGCATTCAAATCTGGTAGGATACTCGATAGAATCTCCTCATTACCTTGTCTATGATAAGTGTGATGATAGAGTGTTTCGATATCCTGTGTGCCAAAGTCATCAATAGGCATAAGCATCACAGGGGTATCAATCTCTGCTAACAAACGTTTGTATCCGCTCTGCAACAATTCAGAAACCTTGAAGGCTTCACGCAGATTGGCAGCAACAGAGATACCCATATTCATCTCGTAGGGTTCATAAACGAGCATACCATTCTCCTGTGGGTCACCCACAGCAAACGCCATGTTGTTCCTGCTAAATCTGATAGTTAGTCGCAGTTTCTTATCGGAAATATTATTGTCTGTTTCTGTCATTACGAACGTTGTATAGCTTTTTATCATCTGCAAACTTACGCATTTTTTTCCGATTTCGCTGGTTATCTGCTTGATAAATATCATCGAAAGCCTTTCTTTCAAGTATTAAAAAAGGGAAAATTAGCGTTTGATACTTAAAAAATCTATAACTTTGCATCTGCTTATTAAATGCTATAACTATTCAAACAATCACGTTTGATGGTTGTATTGAATAATAATTTTTTCGCATGGCAAGACAGTTCTTTGTTATCTTCGGATGCTTAGCATTGGGAGAATTTATTGTTTGGGCTACAGGTATAAAACTGCCGTCCAGTATTATTGGTATGCTCCTATTAACTCTTTTCCTAAAGTTAGGATGGGTGAAGTTAGGATGGGTGGAGCGATTGTCACAGCTTCTGATTGCAAACCTTGGTTTCTTCTTTGTTCCGCCTGGAGTGGCACTTATTCTCTATCTTGACCTTATTAGGGCTCAATGGTTCCCTATTGTTACTGCAACAGTTGTCAGCACTCTTTTGGTATTGGTTGTTACGGGACAGATGCATCAGCTTGTTATTAAGTTTGAACGTCGGCTGATGGCGATGGATTTACTTCATCATCGTGCGCATGCACGGAAGATGAAGGAGGCATTGGAGCAAGAACAAGAGTTTGAAGCGATGGAAGAGGCGGAGGAAATAGAGATAAACAAAGCTTTGCACGGACAAGATACACTAACTAAAACGGAGGATGAATAATGAACTCATGGGATGAAACAATAGGTCAGACCATTGACCTGATACAGGATGGCAGAGATATATTCTCTAACCAGTATGTTATTTTGGCATTGACTTTTGCTGCCTTCTTTTACATCAAACGTCTACAGCAGCGTACTGGTTGGATGTTACTTAATCCTATCTTGATAGCCATCGTACTTATTATTGTCTATCTCAAGATAACTGGTGTATCTTTTGCTGTCTATAAGCAAGGGGCCCAATTAATTGACTTCTGGCTTAAACCAGCTGTTGTAGCCTTAGGTGTGCCACTTTATTTACAGCTTGATGCAATAAAACGATTGTGGTTCCCAATCGTGATGTCACAGCTTGTGGGTTGTTTAGTTGGTATCGTGAGTGTTGTTTTAGTAGCTAAACTTTGTGGTGCCCCAGATATCATCATACTCTCAATGGCAAGTAAATCAGTTACAACACCTATCGCTATGGAGGTGACACAGAGTCTTGGAGGTATTCCTTCTCTTACCGCTGCCGTGGTGGTTATCACAGGTATTATTGGTGCGTTGGTGGGCTTTAAGATGTTGTCCTATGGTCATGTAAATAGTCCTATCGCACAAGGTCTCTCTATGGGGGCTGCTTCTCATGCCGTGGGTGCTTCAACAGCCATGGCATATAGCAGCAAGTATGGTGCTTTTGCGAGCTTAGGTATTACGCTGAATGGTATCTTCACAGCCCTGCTTACCCCAACGATTCTTCGTTTGATGGGGGTTGTTTAGGAGGCTTTATGTGTTTAGCGTGATAAAGTCTACTAAAGTAAGAAGGAATTTATACACACTATTCCACGAATAGTTTTAATTTCGTTTTGCTGTCACATTTAACATTTAGTGTAATCCTACTGTTACATAATAAGTTAACTAATGAATTAGGGTGACAGTAGTGACAGCAAAATTGTTTTTACTGGAAATGCTTTTTAAACGACAGACAGTGTTAGAGGCATGTAGGGACCATTTAAATCTGGTTCATCCGACATTTGGAGTGATAGCCTATGAATGATACTCAAAGTTTGAGACAAAAATCTCTTCATAACCTTCTCGTTAATAGTGGATTTAGACTAAATGAAGTAAATTTATAAGTTATAGTAACTCCTGCACTACTAATTAGCACATTATGATTATAATACTCCGTATATAAAAGGTTTTATATATATGAATAATGGTGTAAGTAGTTGATTATTAATAGCTAATTATTATCACTCCAAATTCCTGAAGAACCGAAAAGGAGCCATTATAGAGACGGTGAATGATGAACTAAAGAACATTGCGCAGGTGGAACACTCCAGACATAGATGCTTTGACAATTTCATCGTCAACTTATTAGGGGCAATTGCTGCCTATTGCCTGTTTCCAAAGAAGCCGTGCATCAATGTACAAAGGACCATTGACACACAGCTTGCATTGTTCTGAATTCGTCGAACTCACGTTAATTACGGGCAACCACTCGCATTCCATCACCTTAAGCGCAATCTGTTGCGTGTTGATGGCGTGTTTCAGGTACGACGTGTAGCACACATCGAAGTCAAGCCAGGCCTCACTCTTTCAGCAGGCGCTCTTCTTCCAAGTCGATGCGGTGAATGAAGTGTCGAACAATCTCCTCGTCCACCCTTTCGTTCTCGTTATTCAACTTGTTCAGCCACAACCGCTGTTCTTTCAGTATGTTATGATAGTTCTTGCGCAGCTAGTCATCGTACAATGTGGCCAACCCTTCGCTCTCCAACTGCTTGTTCCAGTGCGTAACCAGGCTGTTCAACAGGGCCGAACGCGTAACATCCGCGCACTTATTGTTGCGTTGAAGGAAATCCAGACTGGCCTGTGCCATACCAATTCGTATGATGCGTTCCGTCTCTTCGGGCGGCAGATGGTCGTCGTAGTTGGGAAATTTCACCCATTTAAGCAGCACTGGGAGCGTTAAACCCTGAAAAACAAGTGTGAGCGTAATCACCACAAAGGTGATATACAGCATCATGCTGCGTTCGGGAAAGGGCGTCTGTGTGCCTGGAATGTAGAGCGGAATGGCCAAAGCAGCCGCCAACGACACCACGCCTCGCATGCCCGTCCACCCTAAGACCAAGGGACCGGCCATTCCTGGCGAACGCGAATCGGCCACAGTGATGAACTTACTCATAAAGCGCGTGACGAACACTGCGCTAAACGCGGCACCCATACGTATTACAACCAGCGCGCCCGTAATCAGCAGTCCGTAGGCTAACGCCATCGGCTTTAAGTCCAGCCATTATCTCGGGCAAGTCTAGTCCGATAAAAAGGAAAGCCAACCCGTTGAGCAAGAATATAAGGAAGTTCCACACGTTCTCGGCCCGCAGTCTAGACGAGGAACCGATGATGAGTATTCGGCGATAGCTGAAATACAAGCCGCCGCTAACCACCGACAACACGCCCGAAGCCTCAACTGTTTCGGCACAGATGTACATCAAGTAGGGGCTGATGATGGAGAACATGGTGTTGATATTCTCGTCCATCGGCAGCCACTTGTGCAGCTTGATAAGCACATACGACAGCAATACGCCCACACCTGCACCGCCAATAACCATCCAAACGAACGAGGCGGCGGCCTGATGCCACACAAATTGGCCCGTACCAATGGCGATAAGGGCAAACTTTACGATGATAAGCGAACTGGCATCATTGAACAAACTCTCGCCTTCGAGTATGGCCGACACGCGCCGCGGCACTTTAACAAACTTCATGATGGCCGCAGCTGACACGGCATCGGGCGGCGAAACGATGCCGCCAATCAAGAAACCTAGGGCAACAGAGAACCCTGGAATGAACGTGTTGGCAATATACCCTACAACCAAAGCCGTAATAAACACAACGATAAAAGCGAACGAACCGATGATGCGCCGCCAGTGCCACAGCTCTTTCCACGAGTTGGCCACTGCGGCCTCGTAGAGTATCGGAGGAAGAAACACGAGGAATATCACATCGGGATGGATGCGCAAACGGGGCATGCCGGGGACGAAACTCAGGGCTATGCCGCCCAAAACAAGCATCACGGGATAGGCCACCTTGATGCGATGGCTAACCATCACCAGCAAACAGATGGCTACAATCAGCAGAATAGATACGATAAGTTGGTGTTCAATCATATTGAGTTGACGAGTTTAAGAGTTGATGAATTGATGAGTTGACGTCGAAGTCATCTAGACTTTTAAAATCTCTACAAATTGAGAGGAGTTTATTATCTTTGTACTGTAAAAACCAAGATAAACACTCCTCTCATGTACGAAGTACTGAACAAAGATACAATAAAATCTGAGATCTTGCCATATTTGTCGGTGGAAAATGCGGTTATGTTACAAAAAGTGACCTGGTGGAGGTCATTCAGTGCATTCTCTACAAGTTGAAAATGGGCTGTCAGTGGCACATGCTTCCCGTTTCAGCCATCTTCACGGGGAGGGTTTTGAGCTACAAGAGTGTGTATGCCCATTTCCGCAAGTGGTCGAGGAACGGCGAATGGAAAAAGGTTTGGGGCATGATATTGAGCCATCACAGGTCTTTCTTGGACATGTCCAGTGTGGATTTGGACGGCAGCCACACCACTACGCTTCGCGGTGGGGAGTGCTGTGGATACCAAGGACGCAAGAAAAGAACGACCACCAATGCCATCTATGTCACAGACCGGCAAGGCATACCGCTTGCCATGTCCACACCTGTTTCGGGTTCTCACAACGACCTTCACAACATCTCCCTGGTTCTTCAGGATTTGTTCGCAGGGATTAAGGATTCAGGTTTGTCCGTATCGGGGCTCTTTCTCAATGCAGATGCCGTCTTTGACTCTACACTATTCAGGCGAGATTGCCATCAGCAGGAGGTGTTCCCAAACGTCGCCTTCAATAAGCGGAGAGGGATGCGGAGAGATGACGAGTTATTTGATGAGCTGCTTTACAAGGAGAGATACAGCATTGAAAGGACCAATGCGTGGATGGACTCATACAGGAGTGTGCTCAACAGGTTCGATACCACACAAACCAGTTGAGAGGGATGGAACTATATCGCATTTATACTGATTTTTCTGAAAAAGATAAGAAAGAGGGAAAAGTCTAGATGACTTCGTATATATAATCGTTGGGTGTAGTAATACGCGACTTGTTACTGCATTAAAGTTATATGCATTAAAGGAATCTAAAATTAGTTCTTTGTGTTTAAGCATCAAGTCATAGGCATATTTGAATCCAGCTAAAAAGAAAGAAGACAATTCTCGTGATATTGGTAAACATTCTTGTTTATATCGTGGCAGGTGGAGATTTTCTTTGTTAAATTTAAACAAGACTAAAGAAATTCTATTTCTTTCTTCAATTTTGCTAAACATCCAATCTGGTAGAATACCTGTTCTAATAACAGAATTTTGGGTTACATCTGCGAAAAGCTAACTGCGACATTCACAGAAAACGGAATGTCGCAGTTAATCAAAGGAGTATTCTACCCAGTAGCAGACTAAATGTTTGAGAAAAGGTTGTAGTGATGCAACCTTTTTGCGTGTTTACTGGGTAAGAAAGACTCTCCAGCTTCCATCTTTCTCACCACGCTCCACATACTTTTTAGAAAGCAGTTTATCCAACAGTTTTTGGATAGCTGACACACTAATACCTGTTTCCTCTTTCATGTCGTTCAGAGTCAACGTAGGCTGTGTGCGCATGGCGTTCAATATTTTGGTGTAGTTAGGCGAGCGGAAAGAAATTCTTTCGCCGTCATACCACCAAACATTTTCATTCTTTTCGCTGATGAAGAGCACATCGTTATAAACCTCTGTTGCCACAAGTTCATTGAAATATTTGAGGAATGGACGAATATCGCCAATGTTGGCGTGTGCTCCGTCGCTCGGCACAGGGCCGACTTCAAGGTCAGACTGATGCAACGCTTCCAGATACTCGCTCTTCTTGCGGCTGCGCACAACAATCATCGGATAATTGTGGCGTGTGAGAATGAAGTTGATCATCAAACGGGCGATACGTCCATTGCCATCCTCAAAGGGGTGAATGCGTATATAACGATAGTGGAACAATGCCGCCAGTTCGATAGGTGAAAGTTCTCCTTTCTTCTCGGCTTCATTGTACCAGTTCACCAAGTCAAACATCAGCCCCGGCGTTTCTTCAGGCGAAGCATACTCAAAGTGGTCGCCATACCTTGTTATCACACTATTGGGGCGCGTCTTATACTGACCTGCGTGTATCACATAATTTGTCTGCACACCACCAGGCAGATTGCGGTAAACGGTGTAGTTTTCACGAAGCAGTGTTCTGTGCAGTGTGCGGATGAAGTTTTGTGTCAAAGGCTTTTCTTTGACAGCAGCCTCTTCTGTCATCATTTGCAGCCCCACGTTGCTTGCCGTCATCTCGTGCACGTCCCTTATGTCAGCCTCGCCAATCACCTTGCCGAATAGCAGAAGAATCTCGGTCTGACCATAAGTCAGTGTGTTACCCTCAATGTGGTTACTATTATAGTTGAAGTCCACGGTGAATCGGCGGCTGAGCCTATCCCTGTCCTTCTCTGACAATGGCTGAATATCGCGCCAAGCAGCCAATGCCTTCTTTATATTTAGATACTTCATACTGACATATTTATTTTAAATACATCGCAAAATTATGAAAAATATTTGAGAAAAGGTTGTAGTGTTACAACCTTTTTGTTGAATTTTGCTGTTTTTTGTCTTTTCGTATATAATATAAGCCGTTAGTTTATCGTCTAAATGTTTGGTCGTGTGGAGAAATTTATACACACTATTCCGCAAATAATTTTAATTTCGTTTTGCTGTCACATTTAACATTTCGTGTAATCCTACTGTTACATAATAAGTTGACTAATGAATTAGGGTGACAGTAGTGACAGCAAAATTGGTTTTACTGGGGAATGCTTTTTAAACGACAGTACTGTCCTTAAAAGTGTGTAAGCTATTCTTCTCTTTTATCCTTGTTATTTCTATTACTCCTCACTTTTGTAGTAAAGTGAAATATCATTTTAGAACAATTTGTTTAAGGTTGCCCTTGAAATAGCTTCTGTAATATTTGCCACGCCTAATTTGTCAAAGGCGTGGCGTTTATAGGTTTTGATAGAATCTAACGAACGACACATTCTGTCGGCAATTTCCGTCATGGTAAGCCCTGCTGCAGATAACCGTAGCACCTCAATTTCTTCTTCTTTGAGCGATACCCCTTCACACTCCTTCCATCGATGCCCCTCGAAAGAGTATTTCCAATAATTGCGGAGCCCATTCTTGTGGAACTCCACATGCCCCACTGTTTTATGTGAAGATAGTGATACGACACACATACCTATCCATATCTTACCCTCATCTGTCAATAGTATGGGAGTAAGCTGGTGATTAATCAACTTACTTTTTGTTCCATTCTTCAGATGAAAGTGATAGGACATAGAACACTGGTATTTATCAACATTATCGAAAGTATCAAAGAACTTAAAACCACTTCTGTTCAACTCAACAAGCATTTTTTGTTCTTCCTCTGGTACATATTTCAAATAAAAACTATATCCCAATTCCTTCACCTCCTTTGCTGTATGACCACAAAGAAACAAAGGATTATCCGACACATAAAGAAATTTCTGCTTGTAATAGTCTATCAAGTAAACACTCTGATAGGTAACACGAGCAAAAGCCTCTACGGTTTGCGCCAATGTAGAGAGTACATTGGAATCATAGTCAGGTGCGTTGCGCACGGTGTTCGATGCTATAAAGAAATCTTTTATGTCTGTCATATATGCTAAACGTGATAAGGTTCTCTGATATAATTCACTACAAAAGTACATTTTTAACGCAGAATACCGCAAAAAAAATACACAAAAGTGTAAAAAACAAAGAGAGAAATGCAGATTTACACAAAAGTATAATAGATGATATTTGCATAAGAAGTATTTTTGCCATATAAATCAAGAAATAAAAGAAATTATGTGAATATTGTATTTATAAAGCAACATGATCACAATTTGATGTTAAATTTAAGCAAACAACTAAGAATTATACTTATGCGTGATAATAAAAAAATATTACCTTTGCAACATCGAAAGACAAGAAAAGTGGTCGGCATATCATGATGTTGACTCAAAAATTATAATAAGACAATACATATAATAAATAATATAATGTTTATGAAAAAGGAAATTCTCACGTTGCTCATGTCTGGCTGCTATGGTATCCTTGCTGCACAAACTACGGGAACGGTCGTAGATGAAAACAAGCAACCATTACCAGCTGCAACTGTTTCGTTATTTCGTGAAAGCGAAAATAAGATGATTAGTGGAGTGGTAACTGATATGAATGGCGGCTTTGAACTGAATACGCATGAAGGAGAGAACTATAGAATAAGGATATCTTTTGTTGGGTATACTACGCAGGAAATTAAATGCCAAAACATTTCTAAGCACCTTTCGGTGGGTACAATCGTGTTGGAGCCAGAGAGTAAGCAGCTTAATGACGTTACAGTGACTGCCAACAACGTAATACAAAAAGCTGACCGCCAAATAATTATCCCTAATCTGCTTCAGCAAAAAACATCAGGCAATGGTTTAAGTTTGTTGCAGCATCTTCAGCTTTCACGAATCTCTGTAAATACTCTCGACAGTAAGGTGACTACCACTATGGGGGATGCCGTAGAGTTACGTATTAATGGTGTAAAGGCAGAGATACAGGAGGTGAAGGCTCTCTTGCCGGCAGACGTATTGAGAATAGAATATCATGATAATCCTGGTCTAAGATACGGAAATGTAGCAGCTGTAATTGACATTATCTTAAAAGAAAAGAAAAATGGTGGAAGCATCTCTGGAGAGTTTATGAATACTATCAATCCCTTAGGTATAGGAGATTATCAGTTATCGGGTAATTATCATGTAGGTAAGTCAAACTTCAAGGCATCTGTAAACTGGAATCGACGTGATGTAAACTGGTTACGTGAGAACATGGAGGCTTTCAATGCAACGACACCCAGTATCAATAACTATGAGATAGGGCAAAAGACAAAGGCACGATATGACAACATCAATCTATCCATAGGATACGATTACATAAATAGCGGAAACATATTGAGTGTTACTTTTCGTGATTTATATAACAATACGCCTCATGCGGTATTTGACAGGAATTCCAAACTTATTCAGGATAGCAACACATTCGATATCATGGACCGCACCAAGTCAAGGAGTAACAATCCATCGTTAGATATTTATTATCAGCATGAGTTTACCAAGGATCGGCATCTGTTCTTTGACCTGATAGGAACATATATCAATACTAAAAACGACCGTTTATATCGCCAATCTCAGGGCAATTCTGTACAGGAAATATTTTCCCATGTTGATGGTAATAAATATTCGGCTATAGCTGAGGTTATTTACGAGCAGAAAATCAAGGATTCGCGGTTGTCATTCGGTCTGCGACATCAGCAGATGTACACAAAAAATGCGTACGATGGAAACACATCCTCAAGTGTAAAGATGAATACAGGTGAGAGTTATGGTTTTGGAGAATGGGCTTCAAAGTTAGGAAAACTGGATTATATGGTAGGTGTAGGTGCTATGAGAACCTATGTTAGCCAAGGAAATGCTAAACAGGTAAAATATATATTTCGCCCAACTATTCAACTGGGGTACCGTTTCAACAATTATCTGTCAATACGCTACAAAGCCTACATGGGAGGGTACGCACCCTCACTTGCCGAATTAAGCGATGTTGAACAGCACATAGACATTTACCAAATACGCCGTGGAAATCCAAATCTACAAGCGGTCAAATTTTTCTCTAATGAACTGTCAATTAGCGTAGGAACAAAGTATATTAGTGCAGAATGGTTTACCCGTTACAGCTATGACGACAAGCCATATATGGAAGAAACAACCTATTCGAATGGCTTCTATGTTAGGAGTTATGCCAATCAAAGAGGCTTCCATCGTCTGAACTCTCAAATAAACCTAAAAGTACAACCTTGGAAGGATTATATGTCTATCCAATTAACCCCATTTGTCAATCGCTATATCAGCAATGGCAATACCTATACGCATACACATACCAACTGGGGTTTGCGTGCCAACTTAATGGGAATGTACAAGAATTGGTATGTAGGCGCCAATCTTGAGACAAGTTTTCATAACCTGTGGGGCGAGACACTTAACAAAGATGAGAAATCACATAGTATAGTCTTTGGGTACAATAGAGAAAAATGGGGTGTAGAACTCCAGTTGCAGAACATCTTCAGTTCACGTTATGAAATGTCTGTAGAAAATCTTTCCCATCTTGCTCCTTATAATCAAATGGTATGGTCGAAAAATCTATGTAAGGTTTTTGGCATAGACTTTCATTTCAACCTTAATTTTGGAAAGCATGGCTCTGAGGTGAACCAACGTATTCATAACTCTGATACTGATGCAGGTATTGTACCAACAACGAAGTAGCAGATAAATATAAATCTACACAGATAAAGAGAAAATCGAAAATCTTTCAAGGTGTAGACGTTATATATTAGTAAGGTTAGATATAAATTCTCTCGAACACCAATAGTAAAGAAGAACAGCCATATCAAAGCACTCCGGCTTCGATATGGCTGTTTTAAGTAGGGTTACTTTTGTGCAACCTATAATATAGAACGGCTTACATTCCTTTTTCAGACTGCATTGTCACTTCTATTCGGCGGTTGCTCTTGATAAGGTTGCGGGCAATACGCTGGATGTCGGAAGCTGTGATGTTGCGCACGATTGTCTTGTAGTCCTTGTCAAAGTCAACTCCATGGCGCAGCTGGTTGTATATCACGTAGAGCCAGTAATCATTGGTAACAGAAGACTGGTCGTATTGCTTCAAGAGGTATTCTTTCACCTTCTGCAGACTTACTGCCTCTGGACCCTTATTGGCAATGTGTTCAATCTGCTTTGTGATGATTGGCATAACCATGTTATACTTGTCTGGGTCGGTATCAAAGGCAATCTTCAACATGGCGTGAGGGTTGCTTGTTGCGTTCAGACTCTGCTGTAGTTTCACGCCATACACTCCACCTTTCTCCTCACGGACAGAGTCGGTATAGGCGATAGATAATACACGCTTGAAGACGTCAAGTTCTAAATCAGCCTTAGCAGTGTAAGGTTCGTCCCATGTGTAGAAGACGGTTACACGTGCCAATGGCGTCTTCATCTTCTTTTCAAAGCGGTGGGTCTCGTTACAGTTGCGCACGTCAGGATAAGTCTTTGCAAAGGTTTCCTTCTTACCCGTTGATGGCAGAGAAGCAATGTATTGCTCCAAGAGAGGGCGTAACTGAGCGATGTCAATGTTACCCATGATAATCATCTTGAAGTTAGAAGCATTGCTGAAACGCTCTTTATAAATCTCAAGAACACGGTCATAGTTTACCTTGTCAAGCGAAGCTGCCTTAAGTGGTTGTACACGTGGCGAGTTACCATAAACAATGGCTGCGATAGAGTCGTTGTAGCTAACGTTTGGACTTGCCTCACGGTTGGTGAGGAAAGAACGCATACGGTTAACTTCTGACTGGAACGCCTGATCATCACGACGGAGATTGGTAAAATACAAGTAGGTAAGTTCGAACAGTGTACGGATGTCCTTAATGGATGAGTTGCCACTGATAGACTGTGTCTCATCACCTACACCTGCGTTGATACGAACGGTCTTGCCAGCCAAGAACTTATTAAGTTCTGTTGCACTGAAACGTCCTACACCACCTTCTTTCACGGCAGCTGAGATAAACTGTGTGTTAATCAAGTCCTTGGCTGGATAGAGGGAAGAACCACCTTCTGCAAAGAAGTTCAGTGTCACAGCATCCTTCTGGTAGTCGGTCTTCTTGAAATATACCTTCACACCATTGCTCAGCATGATTTCTGTTGTTCCATGCAAACCAGCTTTCTCACTCTTGATACGTCCCTTCTTCGGCAACGTCTCTATAAGTTTATCGTCCAACTTCTTCTCTACATACTTAGGATAGGTCTTTGCCTGTGCATCAAGAACCATCTTTTCAAACTGCGCATCTGAGGGAACATTTACGCCTGCTTTGTCTGGAGAATAGACAACGAGCACCTGATTCTTATTCGTGATAACTTCACGCATAGCAGCATTCACCTCATCGAGGGTCACCTCGTTAAAGAACTGATCATCGAGTTGCTTGTCGTATGCTTCGGTGGTAATCGGTTCGTTATCGAGAAAGTTCTGCTTTGCACGGCGCACGTAGTAAGAATTGCGACGGTCGTTACGTTCATTATATTGGCGGTCAATCACCTTCTGGCGGAAGGCTTTGGCACGAGTGAGTTCTGATGGAGTAAAACCATGCTGACGGATTTGCTCAATCGTACCCACTGCTGCATCAAACGAACCCTTTACATCCTCCTGACGAGCACCGAAAGAAAGAACAAAGGCATCTTTTGTACGGCTAATTAAGAACTGTCCCAATCGTGCAGAAGCACTCAAGCAAGGTTTTGGATTCTTGTCCTGCATCTCGTTAAGGCGTTCGCCAATCATATAAGAAACCAAGTCGTCAACATATCCGTCTCGCTGATACTTCACAGTAGACTTCTCTGCATCTGGTGTAGCCTCACGCTTCATATAAAGTGTAACGAGCATGATAGGCTGTTCAGAATCTTTCAGCGAAACCACAATCATCTTGTCGTTGTCGCTTACTGGGAAGTATTCACGATGAGCAGCATTCTCGGGCATTGGGATAGCTGAGAAGACAGACTGTATTTTCTGTTCCATCTTGTCTACGTCAATATCGCCCACAACGATGATAGCCTGCAAATCTGGGCGATACCACTTGTGGTAATAGTCACGAAGAGCCTTGTAAGGGAAGTTGTCTACAATCTCCATCTTGCCGATTGGCAGACAGTCTTCATACTTTGTACCACGATAGATGATTGGCAACGCCTCTTCCATCAGACGCTGTGAAGCCATACCTGCACGACGTGTGCGCCACTCTTCGTGGATAACACCACGCTCCTTATCTATCTCCTTGTCTTCAAGGTCAAGATAGTGACTCCAGTCGTGGAGGATAAGTAGGGTAGAGTCGATGGTAGATTCCTGCTTTACAGGTACGGAACTGACGTTGTAAACTGTTTCGTCAACAGAGGTGTAGGCGTTGAGGTTGGTACCGAACTTAATTCCGTGTGCTTCACACCAATGTACGATACTTGGTGAAGAAGCAGTGTTCTTGAAGTTCTTACTTCCATTGAAAGCCATGTGCTCAAGGAAGTGAGCCAATCCTCTTTGGTTAGGTTCTTCGAGAATACTTCCCACACGCTGCGCAATGTAGAAGTCGGCTATTCCTTTCTCCTTAGCATTGTGGCGTATGTAATAAGTCATACCGTTCTTCAACTTACCTATGCGGAAGCTGTTGTCGGTGCTGACATTCTGCGCCATAACACCTGTCACGAGGAGCAGGAGTACAAGCGCATTGATGATTCTTTTGTTCATTAACATAATATGTGATTGATTCTTTTTATAATTCTTTTATGTCTGTTTTGTAATTACTCTGGGTTGGCTGTCGTCTTACTCAGGTTTATTTGCTTTGGTCTTAATAGCATATTGCGTTCTATTAAGTGCTCCGCACGTGTGGTGCGGAGGCTCAACACCACTTGTGCGAACGCTTAGCACCATTCGTGCGGACCAATAGTAAGACTGTTAGAAGGTGCAACCAATGGTCAATCTGCCCGTTGAATAGTTCCTTCCTATGAGATAAGCATTGCCGTCATTGGTGTGGCGATGGGTGAAATCAAAGGCGGTGTAGGTCTTCATCTTGGTGCCTGGAAGGACAAAGGCATATTTAAGTCCGCACTGGAGGGAGTATTGTGGGTCTGTAAGATACTTATACTCACGATACATCAGTACGTCCATCGTAGGGAAACCGTTCTGCTTGTCAGATGGTTTAGCCAATGTTCCATCCTCGAAAGCATCGCCCTTTCCCTTCTTATAGGCAAAGCCCGCCTTTAATGACAATACCCCTTTGCGGAAAAGGAAGTTACGTGTAAGACCTGTGTAAGCCTCCATTGTACGGATATCCTGACGGCGGAAGTAAGGATAGCTGTAGCCAGTCTGCTTACGTTGTGCAATGTTCGCACCTGCTTCTACCGTCCAGAGAGGTAACTCGTTTGTCACTCCATAATAGCCTGTATAGCCAAGATGCACATCATTCCAAGCCTTATTAGCACTCTTTACGGGGTCAAGATACTGATAGAAGTATGCACCTTGTTCGTTTTTGTTAGAACGATAAGCATTTATCTCGTTGACAAGGTTCTCACTTGAGAAACTAAAGTCAAGATGATGTACCTGCTTGTCGAGGTTCAAAGTTAGGCGTGTTTGGTAGTCATAGATATGGCTGTGATGATTGGTGTGAACAATCGTATAGGGTGACTTCCTACCATAATAACCCTTTCGATAAGCCATATCCAAGTGGTTGAACCATGAGAGGTGTGGGAGGATTTCCCAGCCAAGTTGTAGACCTAATCCATGATATTCATTGAGCATAGGTTGCTCCCTATTGCTATCAGTAAAGCCTGAACTGCTAAACTGTTCGGTCTTACCAATCCACGGACCATAGTTGATATAAGACGTAAACTCTTGTGCATTTGAAGCGTAAGTACTGAAAACTACACTCTCTGTGTTGCGTCGATAAGTATAGTTAAGACCAAGACTAACAGACCGTAGTGGTACATAAACGCCAGTTGTAAGGGCTAAGTTCATTAGCTTTGTCTTGTGTCTTAAGTCCTTATACTTGGCAACATTGGCTGCGGTGAAGTCTACTTTAGCACCAAGAGCAATCCCTTTGTATAGCTCCCAAGATAATGCTCCCATAAGATTATAGGTGTCACGATGCTTTGTGCCAGCATGGTTGAGCGAGTCTTCTACGATATCAAAGGGCAGACGGTGGGTTTGTATGAATGCTGAACCAGTCATGTTGCGCCCAGAGAAGTTGTCATAACGCATACTCCCCGATAGGACAATCCTATCCGTCAAACGATAGAATGAAGACACGTTGGCACCTGCCTGCACGGTACGTGGTGACTCGTCATAGTTGACAAAGCCTCCCTTGCCATATTGCACATACGCTTCAGCCAAAGAAATGTTCTTTGTCTTAAATCGTGCTAAGGCTGCAGCATTGTCATTCGTCAGCCATGCATCGCTGTTGGCAACGAAGCTAAAATCACGATGGAGCAGACTATCCTTAGCCTGCTCCTGTGCGTTGAGACTAACAGAGAGGGATGCTCCTGCCAGCATAAGTGTCATGAACCTATATCTCATCTTACAGGTTATGTTCTTTTATCTTCTATTTTATTAGTCTCTAAGTGAGAACTGTTTGCGCTCGTGGAAGTCAGCAGTAGAGTTGTTAGTGTCCATGTAGACAATCTTTGCTCCATTCTTCATAGATGCTTCAGCGTCGATACCACTTGGGTCAGTACCATACTGAGTGCTATAAACCAACTTAGCTGTATTGCCTTCAATCTTCTTAGTTGCTTCAACATCCACGTTACGATATACGCTGTGACCAAGTTTGATAGTCTGCTTTACATAACCAGCATCCACGTCAGCACCGAAACGCTTTTTACTCTTACTCTCGTTAATATCCTGATAAACCTCGACACCATCAAGAATCCAGTCTGTAGGAACTTTTAGGACAGCATTTACGTTTGTCTGCGCCTTGCCTGATATGTATGTGATATTGTTTGCATCGTTAGCGAAAGCAGCAGGTGTTGTGTTCTTTGTTTGGAAGATAAAGAAGGCTGGAGAAGACTGACTAAGTGGCCAAGCATTGGCAGGACCAATCCTTACAGCTTTAAGATAATGGCTTGCTGGGATGACATCAGATGGTGTAGGATAATATGTTGTGTTGTTGAAACCAGACTCTGGGTCATACATTGTGTAATAATCCTTGTTGGCATAGTTGACGCTCTTAGAATAGGTCTTGGTATTGTCTATAGCCCCCATACAGCTGATAACAACCTGTGAATAAGGCTCAATCACCAATGAATTCTGGAAGTACCATACACCTGCAGTTGCTGGAACCCAGTTCTGAGATACGTATGATGGCTCTGTTGCACTTCCACTATACCATGCATTTGCAGCATGTGCATTGTATGGATCTAACATACCAATAGCCAAGTTGCTGATTACCGCTGTCTTGCCACCATTGTTGTAGAGGATAAAACCCTTGTCAGATTGGAAGAACTTCTTGGAGTCTTTATCGTCTGGTACACCTGTTGTGTACAATTCCTTGATGATAACTTGGTCAGCGTTCTGGTCTGGTAATTGGAAAGTAACGTTCTTTACATCTGATGCTTTGATGATTTGGACGGTACCATCGTTATGTGTCACAACCATATTCCATGTTTGTGCGTTGATGTTGCCAATGAAAGCGAACATGGCAACAAGGAGAAGTAATATTTTCTTCATATCTTTTCTGTTTAATTTCTAATGTTATTCTTACTTATTCATAAACTTAAAACTCTTGGTAGGTGTGCGAAGGATGTAGACACCCTTTGGTAAAGACGAGAGGTCAAGGGCAACTCGTCCCTCACCATCTGCTGTTACAGAGCTGATCTGTGTACCATTAAGATTGTAAATGGCAACTCTTGCGCCTGCTTTCAACCCACTTACCTCAGCATTATTGAATGAGAAACTTGGAGTTGCAGTCTCACCTTTTGGGTCATTTGCAGGAACGCTACTGATGCTTGTTGTAACTTTCTTCTCAGTGAAATGGTAATCCTGTACTCCTGTCAGTGCTGTTGATAACTTCTTACCCTCACAAGTAATAACAAGGTCGTTACCCTCTATTGTTACAAAAGGGTATGAATCCAAAGCAAACTCGGTCTTTGTACCATTCGTCTCGGTCAAGACAAGGCAGGTGATTATCTTCTCTTGTACTGTCTGTGCAAAGCCACTAAGGGGTATGAACGACAGTGCTAAAGCGATAAGCCCTATAAAACTTATTTTCTTCATAAACATTGTTTTTAATTTATACTATCTTTATTTTTCTTTTAATTCACAATACGTTTCTTCGACATAACTAATGGTAAGGTCACTACGCGAGGAGAGTCTACTGCAATAACTACCTGCGACTTGGCACCATTGAAGAAGTAGCGATAGTCTGTGGTCTCCTTTCTTGCTGAACTGCTGATCTTATACAAGCCGGAAGGAACGCTGAAGTGAGTTACTCCTTGTACGTCTGTACTATCAACGAAGGTACTTGCCACCGCATCTTGTAACTCAACACGCAATCCTTCATACGAGCCATCATAAGTGCTTGGAAACTCTAACTTCACATCAAAGTTGACTACATCAAGTCCTTCATCATAGTCAGCGCACGAAACAAACAACATCATCACGCATACTGCAAGTAAACAAAATATCTTTCTCATTATATCTTCAATCTTAATGAAAGTCCATAATAGAAACTTGGAACATACCCACTACCAAAGAGACTTGTTTCAAGTCCTGTCTGAGTAGAGTGTACCTGAGCAAGTGTGTTGAAGAAGTTATTGGCATAAAACGATATAGATACGTGCTTACCAATTTCTTTTGTCACACTCAAATTAGCCGACCAGAAGGCACTGAGCTTATTGGGATTCAATGTGTAAGGATAGTTTGTTCGCACAATCAACTGTGTTAAGTCGTTGTATAATCCTCTGTCATTCGTTGCTGCCCAACGTAGTTTTTCAGCAAAAGGAACCAACGTTTCTGGTGCATCCCATGTGCTATAATACTCTGGATAGACGATGACGGTCTGGTTCTCTGCCTTACCATTATATGGCTCACCAAAGTATTCATTACCACTATTCACAACATATCCTCGGCTGCTGGTAGCTCTACTGTAAGTATAGAGTGAGCTTTCCATACGCAAAGCAATGATGAGGCGAATCTTTGGTATATGTGTCGTCAGTGTGACATTCATATCCACTTGACCGCTGACAGACCCATTTGATGGTGAAGCATTAGCGGTATAGTTAGTTGATGTGGCTGCACCACCACGGTAATAACCAATATATTGATAGAGTCTACCGTCTGACTGACGTGTGTTAAGACTTACAGGTACATCCGCAAAGAGTGTTTCGTCCTGCGCCTTATAATGATAATACTTACCATCTACACGCACCTGTGTGCGGAGCGCCTTAATCTGTTTGAAATCTATAATCCATTCTAAACCATAGCGACTCAATGGGTCAGCATTCACATATTTCGTATTGGTGACGTAGGTGTTACGCTCGTCATAACCGAGAACAACAGGTGTTTTGACACCAGTAGCATCGCTTACAGTCACAATACCTGTTTGTGGGTCAATCGCAAAGAGCCGATTTGCAGCATCAATGCCACTTGCCTGAAGTTTAGCAGGTGATGTGTATTTATATGTGAAAGGTGAGTAAACATTCGTTGACATGTAAGGATTGAATATCTTACTATGGTAGAACGTCAAGTTGACATCAGCAATCTTTGTTCTTAACTCCACACCTAAATCCCACTGGTTAGCATATTGCCATTTCAAGTCAGCATTGTATCGTGCCTTTGAAGGATAGGTGTAATAAGCATAATAAGAACGGTTGTTAGCATCACTTGTAGATGAGAAAGCTAACATGTCACGATAAGATGGAGAAGGGTAGAGTACTTGGAAACTTGGAAGTTTCACGCTCTTGCCCCATCCTGAATGTAAGCTCAGGCTATTAACCCAACTTTCTTGGTCAAAGCGAAGCATATAGCGCATATTCACTCGTGGTGAAAGACTACCCACTGTACCGTATTCTGAGCCTGGAATAGAAGTGATATCTTCACGTACACCTGCTGTCAATTCAAGGTTCTGTTTGGCATTAATAGCCATTGATAGCTTGTCTTCGGCATAGAGTGCCATATTGTTTAAAGCGGGAAGGGCATCAAAACGATATTCTCGCCATGTTGGTGCATAGCGCATATTCTCGTAGTATGTTCCCTTTCCCTTATTCCTACTGCTTGTCCATTCAGCACCAACAAGTAGGCGATTGCGGAACTTTCCGAATGATTTGTTCCAATTACCCTTTAGCTTCAAGCTATAGGTTAATGGCTTGGAGTCGCCAAAGCCACGAAGATACCAATAACCCGTAGGACCAAGGATGATGTTGGCAGAAGGGTTCTTATCGTAGTCTTCTGCAATGTTATATCCTTCCGTCAAGGTGTGTATATAAGGTTGTGTAGAACTACTACTCTCGTTGCTGTAGCTTTCTGAGCGTTTGTCAGCGTAGGTGAAGGCTGCTGTAAAATTAAGATTGGTTATCCATGACTTGTTTAACAACCAGTCAAGACGCACATTAGCTCCCACGTTATTATCCTTAACCTTATAGTAACTGTCCAAGTTACGGTCTGGGTCAGCCTTTGAATCATAGCCTCCCACACCTCCATTCAGACCGATGTCCAAGGTAAGCGGTTGTGTCTTCTTCATAAAGACATTCATATAGTGCAGTGATAGCACATTACGTTGATAGGCTGTATAAGGCGATGCTGCATCCGAGAAAGAGCGTGCATGCTCAAGGGAGAAATTGATGAGTCCAGCATTCTTGCCCAAGTCTAATCCTTTGTGAAGGGCTATCTGGCGGGTGTGCTGATTGATACTTCCTTCTAAGATAAAAGGTGAACTACCTCTGCGTGTCTTCACTTTTACCACGCCATTGGTGAGGTCGCCGTATTCAACAGAGGCAATACCGGGTACAACTTCCACGCTTTCAATGTTAGAAGCACTTACACCACGCGTACTTACACCAGCCGTTTCGCCCATTGTCGCATTGTTGTTAAGTCGAACGCCATCCACTTCTATAGCTGTTCCAAACGACGCATTACCTCGCTCTGATGAACCGCTACGCAAAGTAAGCTTGCTATCGTTCATCAAAGAAGGGTTCACACTCTTACCGCCCGGCAGGAGTTGGGCAATATCGCCCAAAGTCATTATCTGTTGATTGTCTAATGTCTTACGGTCAATGGTGTAAGAAGTTGTTATCTCATCCTTCTTTCGATGTGCAACAACTTGTACTTCATCAAGTTGAAGGTTGTCTTCGGCAAGGCGCACGTTAAGCGTGGCACCATCAGCATTAATGGTGACAACTATTGTTTGTTCTGCATAACCAAGACAAGATATTACCGCTGTACACTTTCCTTTCGGTACGTTTTTTATCGTGAAACAACCTTTTTCGTCCGTAAAAGCGTATAAGCGATTCTCTTTCAATGTGACTGTTGCGAAAGCGATAGGCTTACGATCATCTTTGTCAACAACACAACCTGTAAGTGTCTGTGCTATTCCATTGATACTTAGTCCGCAAAATACAATAGACGCTATTATCCTATTCGTGAAACTCATCGATTGCAAAATTATGATGATTTTTATAATTTTACAATACTCAAAAATAGGTATTTGTAGCCCTTTTTGTTTATAGGAATTGATTTTGTAGTATTATATAAGGTGCTTTTAATATATAGAGTGAAAAGGAAAAATCGTCACAGCGTTACATATTAATAGTTATTCTGCTTTAAGAGTAGTAGGCTTTTGCAAGGTTATAAACGGCTCATTTGAATGGTGTTTATCATCCGCACCACATGTGCTTACCGCCCGCACAATGTGTGCGGAGCCTCCGCACGTTGATAAGACTTTTTACTTTTTATGTTGAAGTTCCTCTTGCAGCAGTAAGCTTTATCACTTCACATATCGGATAAAGTTTATTGGATTATTTAATTTCTCGAGTGAAATAACCTATTGCGTAGCTCCTGAGATTCTCCTTAACCCTTTTAGTATATTCGTAATAATTAGGAACTCACCACACGCTCCACCTTTGTATGCCAATTATAAAGTAATTCACTTAAAATTAATTTTGCTGTCACTACTGTCATTCAAGATTGTAACATAACTGATTAGTTTACAGTAGGGTTATGTGAAATGTTAAAAGTGACAGCAAATTAAAACAAAACTTTTTTCAAGCTGTGTAATAGCCCCCACTCTTGTTAGGGGCTTTATTAGTCCGTGTGTTGGAAGGAATATCAATCTTGAGGTTAGATAGTTCTTTAGCATACTAAAGAACCTCTAAAACCTCTTGTACATCCTTGATATTCTTCATACTTTCAACGATAAACTGTACATCCTTGCGGTCGTGGACTTGCATCTCGATTGTTCCTTCAAAGATTCCATTATCGCTGGAAATTGTTATCTTACGGATATTAATGCCCAACTGGTCGGAGAGGACTTCAGAGATGTCGTGTAGCATACCGCTGCGGTCAATACCACGAATCTCAATCGTTGCATCGAAGAACAAACGACGGTGCATGTCCCACTTAGCATCTAAGATTCTACTGCCGTAGCTTGCTTTTAGCTTTGCAGCTACTGGGCAAGCACGTTTATGTATCTCGATATGGTTTTTGTTGTCAATATATCCGAGGATATCATCACCTGGGATAGCATGACAGCAATGTGGGAAGAGATAGCGATGTATGTTTTCTTCGTTGATGAAGATAGGCTTCTTTCTGTTGAGTTCTTTGGTTACAACGATTAAGCCTTCTGTACCTTCTATGTCCTTAGCCTCTACAGACTCAGTAGTCTTCTTGTCATTCGACTTTAAGAAAGGAACATAACGGCGCCAGCCACCTGAGGTAACACTCTTCTCAGACTTTGACTTTCCACGAAGCTCGTTCAAGTCAGTATCGCCAAGGATAACGGTCTTGTCGCCGACAGCAAGGAAAAGGCTGTCATGCTTGTGAAGGTCGTGTAGCTCGCAAAGCTTATCTAAGGTGGCTGTTGTCATCTCAAGGTCGTGTGCCTTTAGCCACTTCGATAGTTGCTCTTCACCTGCCTTCTGCAACTCACGGCTCTCACGTCGCAAGATAGCTTGTATCTTTGCCTTCGCCTTAGCGGTAGAAACAAAGTTAATCCATGAAGGATTGACGTGTTGCGACATAGAGGTCAGAATCTCTACCTGGTCACCACTTTGGAGTTTATGGCTCAATGGGACAAGCTTATGGTTGACCTTTGCACCGATACAGTGGCTACCAAGGAAGGTGTGGATTTGGAAAGCAAAGTCGAGTGCTGTACAGCCTGCTGGCATCGTCTTAATCTCTCCCTTTGGTGTAAATACAAAGATTTCAGATGCAAAAAGGTTGAGTTTGATGGCATCCAAGAAGTCCATAGCATCTGGCTGTGGGTCGTCAAGAATCTCTTTTATCGTACTGAGCCACTCGTTCAATTCGCCTTCATCCTCAGTAATCTCACCGCCATCCTTATATTTCCAATGTGCTGCAAAGCCCTGTTCAGCTAATTCGTTCATGTGTTCTGAACGTATCTGAACCTCAATCCAACGACCTTTGGAAGACATCAATGTTACGTGCAAAGCCTGATAGCCATTTGCCTTAGGATGGTTCACCCAGTCGCGCAGACGATCAGGATGACTCTTATAAATCTGACTGATAGCCACATAAATTTGGAAACAGTTGTTGATTTCCTCATCAGGTGACTTCGGTTTATAGATGATACGTACGGCAAGGATATCGTATATTTCTTCAAAGGTGACGTGTTTATTCTGCATCTTATTCCAAATAGAATAAGGACTCTTTACACGTGCTTTAAGTTCATATTCAAAGCCCATCTTGTCAAGTTCAGCACGGATAGGTGCTGTGAACTGTTCAAAGAGGGTATCACGCTGCGCCTGTGTTGAAGCAAGTTTCTTCTCAATAGAAGCATATGCGTCAGGATGTTCGTAGCGGAAACTAAGATCTTCCAGTTCAGTCTTAATCTTGTTCAGTCCCAGTCGGTTTGCAAGTGGTGCATAGATGTAGAGTGTTTCACCTGCAATCTTATATTGCTTGCTGGCAGGCTGAGAAGCAAGAGTACGCATGTTGTGCAGACGATCGCATATCTTGATAAGGATAACACGAATGTCATCGCTCATAGTGAGCAAAAGTTTCTTGAAATTCTCAGCTTGTGCAGAAGCCTGTTCGCCAAAGATTCCACCAGAAATCTTGGTTAATCCGTCAACGATTTGTGCAATCTTAGGACCGAAGATATTTTCCATATCTTCTACCGTATAGTCTGTATCTTCTACGACATCATGTAAGAGGGCTGCACAGATACTCGTTGCTCCGAGTCCCATCTCTTCACAAGCAATTTGGGCAACGGCAATAGGGTGCATGATATAAGGTTCGCCCGAGAGTCGGCGCACACCCTTATGCGCTTGTCGAGCGAAGTTGAAAGCCTTGGTAATGATATCAACCTTCTTTCGATGACGTGAAGCGAGATAGGTATCAATGAGATGCTGAAAGGCATCATCTACCATCTTCTCATAGTCAATCTCCTTAACTTCAATATTGTCCTTGTCCATTGTGCATCCTCCCTTTATATAATAAGGTGAAAGAATCTTGTTAGTATGGCATGGTTCCTTGGCTTGTATTAGTAGCCGCGATAGTCATGCTTGGTTCTTCGTTTGGTGTTTCGTTTTGGTAAATTAGATCTTTGTAACCTTTGAACTTCTCAATCATTTCAGAAGGTAGGCGTAGCTTAGCAACACCATTGGTAGCAAAAGCCTTGATAAAACCCTGTCGATACTGTGGGTTAAGTACTTTCAAATCGTCCACATTCATACCTAATACGTTGGCAATCTTGGCAAGTGTAACGTCCTTCTCTATGACAATCGTGTCGCAGCGGTTAGGCAGACCTGTTGACAGAGGTGTGATGTTGTAATCAGCATAGTAGTTCATCACATAATTTGCTGCGATGAAAGCGGGAACATAACCGCGTGTCTCCTTTGGTAAATGCTGATAGACAGCCCAGAAGTCAGCACCACCACCAGCCTTTGTGATAGCACTGCTAACACGTCCCGGTCCACAGTTATAGGCAGCAAGTGCCAATGTCCAGTCGCCAAATCGTTTGTAAAGGTCGCTCAGCATACGCGCTGCAGCGTAGGAAGACTTCTCTGGGTCGCGGCGTTCATCAATATAACTGTCAATCTGAAGGTCATATTGTTTACCGGTTGTTGCCATGAATTGCCATAGTCCTGCTGCTCCCACACGTGAGGTAGCATTAGGGTTTAAGCCCGACTCTATCACAGGAAGATACTTCAGTTCTAATGGTAAACCATAGAAACGCAGTGCTTCTTCAAAGATAGGGTTGTAATAACGTGCACGTCCTAAGAGGTAAGAAGTTGATTGGCGTCCTGCCTTTGTGTAGCGATCGATATATTTCTTAACTTCCTCATTACAGGTCATTGTCATCACATTCGATAGATTTCGCATCTTACGATCGATGACTTCCATACCGTTTTCTGGCTCTGTTGCATTCGTAGAGGGTGTATTTTCGAACCCTGTTTGTATGCCACTATTATAGAACTTATCATCTACATAGTTTACATCAACATATCCTGCCATCGTCTCTGATGCATCAGGAATCATCACATTCACAGCTTTACCACGACTATCAACGACAGTTTGCTGTTGTGCATAGATTCCATAGGTTGCTCCCATTGTAATAAGGAAGGAAACAATATATCTCTTTCTACTCATTATTTCTTAGTTAGTTAGTGCAAATACAGTGCGCTGCTGCTTAGAATGTCAGACTACATCCAATACCTATTGCCGATGAACGGAAAGGGTTGTTAGGTGTAGCGATACTCTTATTTGATATGACCGTTGGTGCAATATGCAGTGAGAGGTCATCTGATATGTCAAAGTCGGATAAGGAAGCGTCTACGTAAGCATCAATAACTGACAAGGCATAAACCGCAATAGTTGTAAAGATACTTAGGTCACGCCATCTGCGGTAGCGATCCTTACGCTGTTTGAAGATGTTCTTATAACGCTCTTCATTGGCAGAGGTGATGGTAGCTCCAAGGTGTAGGAAGTTATTATAACTCTGCGTTGATGGGTCATTATCCATAATGTCCATATAAGCCTGCGCATAATCATGGTACATCTGGTTGTTCCATGTCATGGCATAGATACAGCCTACAAAGCCTCCGTAGAAGATTGGTAGTTTCCAGTACTTACGGTTGTAGACCTGTCCAGCACCAGGGATGACGAGTGCAAGCCACAAAGCACGCTTAGGATTAGGGCGCCACTTAGACCAGTCTCGTCCCTGTTTCTTTACCATGCCGACACTATCCTTTCGCAGAACAGAAGTGAGTTTTCCCTCATCATCTGGTGTGAGGATTGCCTTCTCTTCTATATATTTATCCTGCGAACTCGGTATCTCAACGACCGTAGAGTCGCCTGGATACATAACCTTTAACGTGTCATGGGGCAGATCTTGTGCCTGCATGACCGTAACACTGGTGAGTATTCCGGCTATCAACAGTCCTTTGAGGATTCTATTCTTCATCTTCATCACTACCCTTTGTCTTGCTTAAGTTACTGGTTTGAAGGTTTGTTACTTATTCTTTGCTTTGCAGTCAGCCACTTGTTGAGGCTTCCTATTGCTTGAGAATTGTCTTTCTAAACCAGAATACTTGCTTATCTTATACTTACTAATTCCTTTATCTTTCCGTGTGAAAAGTCTTACTTCATCTTATCCATCACTTCCATGATGTGAAGTAATTCTTCTTCTGATGCAAACGGAATACTAATCTTACCCTTACCATCAGCGTTACAACTCATCTGTACCTTTGTATCGAAGAATGATGAGAGTCGTTGCTTGAGGATATTAAACTCCTCTGGAAGGCGAGTGCGAGCAGAAATCTTCTTCTTTGCGCTTTGGATATCTTCTCCGTTATTGAGTTGCTGACAAAGCTCTTCAACCTTGCGAACACTATATCCGTTCTTTAAAATCTCACGATAGAGTTTCAATTGCAGTGAAGGACTATCCAAAGAAAGCAATGCACGAGCATGTCCCATGTCTATCTCCTTCTTTTGTAGTCCCATTTGTACCAATGCAGGAAGCTTCAACAAACGAAGGTAGTTAGCAATAGCAGCACGGCTCTTACCCACACGCTCTGCTACACGCTCCTGTGTCATTCCGCTCTTTTCAAGCAGATGTTCGTAAGCCAAAGCAATCTCAATCGCATTCAAGTCCTCACGCTGGATGTTCTCAACCAGCGCCAACTCCATTACATTCTCGTCCTTAATCGTACGGATATAGGCTGGAACAGCTTTCAAGCCAGCCAACTGACTGGCACGCCAACGGCGCTCACCAGCAATAATCTGGAAACGGTTATCGTCTACCTGACGTAAGGTTATTGGCTGAACGAGTCCTAACTCACGGATACTATTCGCCAACTCTTCCAACGCAACAGGGTCGAATTCACGACGAGGTTGATTAGGATTCGCTTCAATCTGGTCTAAGGCAACCTCGTTGATGGTAGAACTTCCTTGTGTACTGACAGCTTCAGTAGATATTAAGGCATCCAAACCACGGCCGAGGGCATTGGTCTTTGCGTTTCGATTATATTTTTTTTGTACAGCCATAGTCTTTGTTTGGGAGTTAATGGAGTTAAGGAGTTTGGTGG
>CAUTPS010000032.1:0-29562 GCA_963540415.1 uncultured Prevotella sp. | reverse complement strand
TAAGTGCTTTTTTCGACGTGAAATCGTATTAAGATACATATGGAGGATTATAGAGGGTTAAACCCAAATCGGTCATTAGACCACAATGTTTCAGGAATTATAAAAAAAATAGAGGAATACCCTGAGTGGATATTCCTCTAAATCTTATAGAAAGTGGTTTAAATACCAAGCCTTTTACTTCTTTAATTGCTTCTTAAGGAGTTCTGGTATTTCACTTGTCTCACGTGCGACAGGTACACCTACAGCCTCAAAAGCTGCAATCTTTTCGCTTGCAGAACCAGAGCCACTTGAGATAATAGCACCAGCGTGTCCCATCTGTTTACCCGGAGGAGCCTGCTGACCAGAGATGAATACTGCTACAGGCTTTGTAACATGCTCTTTGATAAACTTAGCGGCACGCTCTTCAGCATCACCGCCAATCTCTCCAATGAGTGCAATACTATCTGTCTCTGGGTCATCCTGGAACATACGGAGAAGTTCCTCGAAATAAAGTCCAACGACTGGGTCACCACCAACACCAACTGCTGTTGATTGTCCTAAACCAGCTTGTGTGAGGTTATAAACAACCTCATAGGTCAGTGTACCACTGCGGCTAATAACACCCGTATGTCCCTTCTTGAAGATATTAGTTGGCATAATACCAGCCATACTCTCCTCTGGAGAAATAAGTCCTGGACAGTTTGGACCAATTACCTTTACACCCTTAATCTTAGCGTAACGCTGTGCTGCAACTGCATCGAGTGTTGGCACGCCTTCAGTAATACAGATGACGAGTTTCACACCGCCATCAATAGCTTCAAGCATTGCATCTTTTGCGAATGGGGCAGGGACGAAGATAATAGATGCGTTGGCACCAGTTGCAGCAACAGCATCTTTAACTGTGTTGAATACAGGGATGCCGCATACTTCCTGACCAGCCTTGCCAGGAGATGTTCCACCAACCACATTGGTGCCATATTCCTTCATTTTTGAAGCGTGAAAACTACCATCACGACCAGTAATGCCCTGTACGATTAACTTTGTATCTTTATTGATTAGAATACTCATAACTCCTGTGTTTTAAAGTTTTTTGCTCAGTTCTACAGCTTTATGTCCAGCATCTGCCATACTTGTGCCGACAGTGAAGTGGGTTCCTTCAAGGATGGCTCTACCTTCTGCCTCGTTGGTTCCTGTCAAGCGGATGACAATAGGAATATCTGTTTCGATAACCTTGAATGCTTCCAAGAGTCCGTTAGCAACATCATCACAGCGGGTAATACCACCGAAGATATTGATTAACACTACCTTAACATGCTTATCACCCAAGAGAAGTTTCATAGCTTCAACTATCTTCTCAGGGTTAGAGCTACCACCAATGTCGAGGAAGTTAGCTGGTTCACCACCATATAACTTAATCATATCCATGGTTGCCATTGCAAGACCAGCACCATTTACCATGCAACCGATGCTTCCTCCAAGGTTCACATAGCTGAATCCCTTGTCTTTAGCTTCACGCTCCTTGCGTTCTTCCTCTGTAGGTTCAAAAAGTTCAGCTACATCTGGGTGACGGAAAAGGGCATTGTCGTCGAAGGTCATCTTGGCATCAATGGCCTTCAAAGAACCATCCTGCAACATGACTAATGGGTTGATTTCAGCCAATGAGGCATCCTTCTCAGTAAAGAGTTTATAAATATTCTTGAAGATTGGTACAGCCTGTTTAACCTGTGCCATGTCATCGAAAAGCTTGAAGGCTGCCTCACGTGCGAGATAGTCGCTCATTCCGATAACTGGGTCGATGACAATCTTCTCAATCTTCTCTGGTGTCTCCTTTGCTACCTGCTCGATATCCATACCACCTGCACGGCTCAGCATTAACATAGGACACTTTGACTTACGGTCAACAAGGATACTCATATAGTACTCTGATGCGATGTCTACAGCCTCGCTGACAAGTACTCTGTCTACAATGAACCCCTTGATATTCATACCTAAGATAGCTTCTGCATGCTGACGAATCTCAGTTTCATTACAGCCAAGTTTCACGCCACCAGCCTTACCACGTCCACCTGTGTGAACCTGAGCTTTCACTACGGCTTTCTCAATACCTAATTGCTTGTAGGCTTCAACAGCTTCATCAGGAGTACGGCAAATAATATTGCGGTCTACTGGAAGCCCATAACTTGCAAAGAATTTCTTTGCTTGGTATTCATGTACCTTCATAAGATTTAGTTTTGATTTATAAACTATGTATTAATTGTTTAGGGTTCTTGTACTTGTAGGAGTATTAATACTCCTTTGCTTCGCGTTCACCTCGAAGAACAGCCAGTGCATTCTCTGTCAAAGCTTGCATCTCATCTTGCCCAGGATAAACATGAATCGGTGCAAGATAGGAGAGACGTTTCTTTAGACGTTCAATAATATAGTCTGACTTTGCCATACCACCTGTCAGCAGAATTGCATCAATGTTGCCACATAGTACTGCTCCTTCTGCTGCTATATTCTTAGCAATATGCCAAATCATAGCAGAAACGACGAGTTCAGCATGTTTGTCACCAGCCTTAATCCAATTTGTTATCTCTCGTAAATCATTTGTTCCGAGATGAGCTATTAGACCTGCCTGGCCACTCACTTTCTCCAATAATTGTTCCTCTGTATATTTTCCACTGAAGCAAAGATGAATCAAATCGGCTGCTGGTAATGTTCCAGCACGTTCTGGAGAAAATGGTCCTTCACCATCCAATGCGTTATTAGCATCAATAGCTCTCCCTTGTGAATGTGCTGCAATAGATATTCCTCCGCCTAAATGACATATAATAAGGTTAAGCTTTTCATAAGTTGTACCCATGTCTTTAGCAAATCGTCTACCAATAGCTTTTTGGTTTAGGGCGTGCCAAATACACATACGTGGCATAAGAGGAGAGCCTGATAGTCGTGCCTCTGGTTCCATTTCATCTACCACACCAGGGTCTGCAATAAAACTCTTACATCCTGGAATCTCTCTCGCAATCTCATCAGCAATCATACAGCCAAGATCACAAGCATGCTGGTGAATAGCCCGTTGCTGGTCAATTATCATCTGTTCAGTGATTGTAAACACACCACTTGACACTGGTTTTGCAAGTCCACCACGTCCGATGACGGCATCAAAATCCAAAGGAATATTTCTATTCTTTAACTCTTCAATTACAACTTGTTTGCGGAAATGATACTGATCAGATATACGCTTGAATTTACTCAGTTCCTTTCTTGAGTGTGCAATGTCAGCAACGAAGACAGGCTGATCATCATTGGCAAGTGATATCTTAGTTGATGTTGATCCAGGGTTAATAGCTAAAATCTTGTAAGCCATAATGTTTTCTTTATATACCTTATATATACTATTTGGAGATAAGACTTGCAAGTGCAAGACTATAGTACTTAGATTCAATTGTATCGCCACGACTTGGGAGCACTACTGGCGCCATGGTACCTTGAAGAACGGCTGCTGTTTTCGCATGACAGAAAAGGGTAACGGTTTTATAAAACAAATTACCGGCTTCAATGTCTGGGAAAATTAATGCATCAGTTTCTCCATTGATGGGAGAGTTTATTTGTTTGATTTTCATTGCTTCAACAGAACAAGAGGTAATCAAATCTAATGGTCCATCTATTGTACATTTACCAAAGGCACCAGTTTCAGCTTCTGCCTTTAGTGCTCTGTATGAAACTGTATATGGGAAATGACGTTCGTCCACTTTCTCAGAACAATGGATAAGAGCAATTTTAGGACATTCTATTTCAAAGGCATGACAGAAGTCTACAATATATTGTACTTGTGCTCTTCGCTGTTTGTCATTTGGAGCAGGAATAACAGCTGCATCGGTAAAGAAAAGTAATTTCGGATACTCGGGTAACTTTGCTACAGTTATATGTGTTAATACAGTATCTTTCGGTAAAATTCCAACTTCTTTATCAAGTATAGCACGTAGAAGGACGTCTGTATTAAGAAAGCCTTTCATTACAATGTCAGCCTCACCTCTTCTAATTAATTCAACAGCTTTGCGAGCTGCATCCTCTGGCGATTCTGCAATAATACATTGAAAAGCATTCTTTTTGGCATAGTCTTCCATAGTTTGTTTAGAGCATACTAATATGGGCTCAATGAAACCATCGTGTACAGCTTTACACACAGCTTCTTGTGTATGGCTTTCTTCAGGCCAAACAACTACTGTTCGTTTACAAATCTTCCTTTCTTTAAGAAGATGAATGAGCAACTTAAAGTCATTGATAGTCTTTCTTTCTTCAGGCATAGTTAATCGATTTTCAGTTACAGTTTTATATTGTGACAAAGATAATACTTTGTTTTGAAATATGCTTGATATTTAAAGAAAAAAACAGAAGAAAATTCTTTTTTTTGTATTGGTTGGTGTATATTTGCAAAAGAATTAGAGATTTATATATGAAACGTTTGTACTTTGTTTTACTTGTAAGTACTTTATTTACAGTTGCTACAGCTCAACGTGTAGCACGTAGTTATATTCCTCATGGTGCTTTTTTCTATGATAGTCAGTGGAAAGGAGTTAGCAGTGCTGATAAAGCTGCTTACTATAGAGTTCTGGCTATTGATGATAAGGGGCAGAAGATGTTTTATGATTATTATATTACAGGACAACTTCAAGCAGAGAAACATTATATAAGTATAAACAGACAAAATGATAGAAACACGGTCTTAAATGGCGTGTGTAGAACTTTCCATAAGTCTGGTAGAGTAGAGTCTGTGTTACAATATAAGAATGGTAAAGCAAATGGTCGTGCTTTGTCATTTTTTCCAAGTGGCAACATTGGAATGAAATTATCATATCGCAATGGATTACTTGATGGTCCTTGTTATACTTATACCGAGAATGGTCGTTTAGAATTTACTACTATCTGGCGCAATGGTTCTAAAGTCAATGAGATTAAAGGTGGAAAGGATCATTACATTGATAAAAATACTAATGAAGATGAATTCTGCGAACGATATCGTCATGACGAGGCGTTAATAATGGCACAATCAAAAAGCATCTATAAAGCAAGAGAAAATAAAGAGCAAAAGGTTGAGGTTAAAGCTACAAAGAAATTAAATAGTAATCCTACAACTGAATCTAAAGAACCTCAGGCCGCACATGATGATTTGGTAAAGAAGGAACGTATTAATTCTATTAATAATAAGGTGAAAGAGATTGAGTCCAGTCAAACATCAAAGGAGGATAAATATCTTTCTAATATAAAATATCCAGATACTCCAAATGAAAAGACTGGAACTATTAGTGATAAGATGTCTTCAGATGGCATAATACCACAAAAAGGAAGATTTAATTTTACTTATCTTCATCGTTTGCTTAGCAAAGAAAATGAAAGGTTAAAGAGTATAGACGTACTAACAGGCATTAGTCATAATTTTCAGTTAAATTCTTCACAAATAATTGATGGGTTTGGAGCTCAGAAGGAAGTTGTTTTTCATCATAATATGATTTATGATGTACAGAATAGCAAGGATAAAGTTACAGGTAGCAAGCCAAGGCAAATAGGCTTCTTTGGCACAATTACCGGAAGTAATCTTTTCATTGATCGTATTAATATTTTCACTTGGTCAGAAGAGGAAATGTATCTTATCGCTCAAGAAGCTATCAAGGTTGGTTATAAAACTCTTGGAGGTATAGACTATAAGTCAACAGATGGGAATTTTATTCTTGAGCCAAAGATGAAACCTATGGATTATGGTGAACGTGAAGTTATTGTCACCTTCACTCATCAGTCAAACCTTTATGCAGGACTTTATCATATTCAAATGGATATAAAATGATGCCGTTTTTTTGATTTATTAAATCAAATATTACTTGATTGATGTATATCATTTAGTTTTTTTTGAGTATATTTGCATCATAAAATTAATTTTCTGCTAAGAAGAGAACGAACAAGTTCATTACTCATAATGAGCAATCACCTGTAAACTATTTAAAGTGATTATGAAAGTATTTGACAAACTGCTGAATTGGTATCTTTCAAGGAATGCATTACCATATTGGGTCATATTGGCTATAGACATTGTTATCTGTTATCTTTCAGGTATCTTTGTCTTTTGGTTATATTATCATGGTGCTGTTTCTCCTCAGCATATTGTATTGTTAAGTAAAACAATCTTTATGTATATGAGCTTTAGCCTTATTGGTTTTAGAATTTTCCGTACATATTCAGGAATTATTCGTTACTCTTCCTTTGTTGATTTGCAGCGAGTTGTATTGGCTATGCTCCTCTCTCTTATTATTGCAGAGGCAATGCATTATGTTGTTTATCATTGGGATCTTGAATTTGTTCGTCTTCAAGGAAGGCAAATTGCAACAATGTATCTTGTTGCGACCATTGGTATAATGGCCTTTCGTATATTAACAAAGTCAGTTTATGAAGTCTTATTTACTACAGATAAAGGTATTCGCACTTTCATCTATGGTGTAAAAGATGGTGGTGTTGGATTGGCAAAAAGCATTAGAAGTGACGTTCCACGTAAGTTCTTATTGAAGGGCTTTATAGCGCATGACCCAGATATCAAAGGTCGAATTCTCATGGGTGAGAAGATTT
The DNA here is from genome assembly GCA_963540415.1 of uncultured Prevotella sp. GTDB lineage: Bacteria > Bacteroidota > Bacteroidia > Bacteroidales > Bacteroidaceae > Prevotella. The sequence goes on along the minus strand of CAUTPS010000032.1, from coordinate 22,986 downwards.
ATCTTGTAGATGATAATCTTGCAGAATATATCAAAGCATTGAGAATAAAGGCTGTTTTAGTATCTCCACTGCAGAATGAGCGTTTCCGTAATGATGCAAAGTTACAGGATATACTTTTAAGTCTTGGTGTACAAATCTTTATGAGTTCAGCGGAGAAAGAATGGACTCAAAATGATGATTATACGAAGGTTCAACTTAAGGAGATTAGTATTGAAGACTTGCTTCCACGTGGTCAAATTAATGTTGACATGGATTCCATTGGTAATCTTTTACGTAATAAGAAGATTATGATTACAGGTTCTGCTGGTAGTATTGGTTCTGAGATGGTACGTCAGATTGCTGTCTATAAACCTGCAGAGCTTATTCTTATTGACCAAGCAGAGACCCCTCAGCATAACATTCGCTTGATGATGCAATTTGAGTGGCCAGATATTAAGGCACATACTATTGTTGCAAGCATCTCTAATCAGGAAAGAATGGAGAAGATTTTCCAAACTTATAAGCCTGATTATGTCTTTCACGCAGCTGCGTATAAGCATGTACCAATGATGGAAAATAATCCGTCTGAAAGTATACAAAATAACGTTTGGGGAACAAAAGTTATTGCAGACCTTAGTGTTAAGTACGGTGTTAAGAAATTTGTTATGGTTTCAACAGATAAAGCTGTAAACCCAACAAATGTTATGGGTTGCTCAAAGCGTATCTGTGAGATATACTGTCAAAGCCTTAACAAAATGATTAATGAGCAGGCAAATGGTAAACCTGCAACACAATTTGTTACTACACGTTTTGGTAATGTGTTAGGTTCTAATGGTTCTGTTATCCCTTTGTTCGAGAAGCAGATAAAGGCTGGAGGACCTGTTACTGTTACGGATCCTAACATCATTCGATTCTTCATGTTGATTCCTGAAGCATGTAAATTGGTACTTGAAGCAGGTACACACGGAGGTGGTGGAGAAATCTTCGTGTTCGATATGGGTAAACCTGTTAGAATAGCTGATCTTGCTAAACGAATGATTAATCTTTCTGGTGCTAAGAATATTGAAATTAAATATACAGGTTTGCGTGCTGGCGAGAAGCTATATGAGGAGGTATTGAGTACAACTGAAAATACACTTCCAAGTTTCCACGAGAAGATTCGTATCGCAGAGGTACGTGAGTACGATTTTAATGAGGTAAACAAGCAAATAGAATCACTTATAGCTTTGAGTCACACCTACGATGATATGGCTATTGTTGAAAAAATGAAAGAAATTGTACCAGAGTATGTAAGTAATAATAGTAAATACTCTGTACTCGATAAATAATTCATTGGTCGAGTAGTGGATTTTTAATTACACTTAATGGAATATAAAAAAGAAGATTCTTCTGTCCTTTTCTTTGAGTTTCTGCGTTTTTGCTTAAAGGAGGATGCTAAGGTACCTGCTAATTTAGCAGAGATGGATTGGGATGCACTCTATAAGTTTGGAAAAAAACAAGCTATTCTTGGCGTCTTATTTCATGGTATAAAGAAGTTGTCAGAATCTCCATATCGTCCTAATAAGGAGCAAATATTTAAGTGGTATGGTGCTTACTCTTATATAGAGCAAGCTAATAAACAAACTTATAAAGATGCAGATGCACTTACAACATTATTACGTGAAAAGTATGGTGTACGTAGTTGTGTTTTAAAAGGGCAAACTAATGCATTGATGTATCCTGATCCCTATATGCGTACATCAGGCGATATAGACCTATGGACTGATGCAAAAACGTTAGATATTATACGTATTTCTCGTGAGTTAGATAGTAAAGGAGAAATCGGATATCATCACATTGAACTGAGTTATTTTAAAACACCAGTAGAAGTTCACTTTTTCCCTTCATTTATGGGAAATTTGTGGCATGAATATAAGTTACGTCGATACTTTGAACAATGTAAAGAGAATCAGTTTAAGCATCTAACAGAGTTACCAGATGGTTTAGGAAAGATTTATACTGTAACAGATGATTTTAATCGTGTGTTTCAGTTGACTCATTTGATGCACCATTTCTTTTTTGAAGGTATTGGTTTAAGACAAATGATAGATTATTATTATTTGTTGCTACGTGGCTTTAACGAGAAGGAGCGTAAAGAAACTCTTCATGTACTGAAAGATGTCGGGATGTGCAAATTCACAGCAGCTGTAATGTATGTAATGAAAGAGATATTTGGTTTACCAGACAAGTATTTACTCTTGGAGCCTAATGATAGAATAGGTAAGATACTTGTTTCTGAAATATTGATGGCAGGTAATTTTGGTTTCCATGATCATCGTTATTCATTTGCTGGTAAATCAGTTTATTCCCAATATTTTTTAGAAATATATCGAAATCTTCATTTTGCGATAGACTTTCCATCTGAAACCGTATGGGGGCGTCCTATCTCAAGGTGGTGGCATATGATATACAAGGCATATTTGCGTCGCCAACTGCGTCGGAGTTCGAAATAAGCGCTTTATTAATATAGAATAGAACTCTTTCCGATTGAAAATATAAGGCCGAATAGTAGTGCTATACGTGAACACCAATGGTGCTGTGCGTAAACACTAATGGTGTTCAGTACTAACACGATTGGTGTTTTAGTCTTTGTATTGTATCATCAAAGTTGAAATCGTGCTTGAGTAATTTGGTAATCAAGTTCAACTTCTATTGTATTAGTATAAAGAAGGTGGGTATCACTTTGTAAGAGTCTTATCTTGCGCGAATATAAGTTTTACCATGACGGGATAATGGTCTGAGATATTGCGACGCGATTTACCAAGCCAATAGCTGTTGGTAAAGATAGCATAATGTGGAACTTTAAAATCAGAAGAAACGAAAATATGGTCAATTCGGGATTTACTGCGACTATCCTGCATAAAGTCATTCCATGTTCCAGTAGGTGTCATGCGTTGTAGAGCGTTGGTGTAACAATCACGTAGAACCCCAGAGTTAGAGAAGATTTGATAGATTTCATCTGTTTGGTCTACATTAAAATCGCCCGTCAGAATTGTAGGTAACCCTTTTGATAACTGATTAATGCGTTTTAAAATTAATCGAGCACTCTCTTTCCGTGCCACAGTACCCACATGGTCCATGTGAGTATTGAAGAAATAAAATTGCTTACCCGATACCTTGTCTTGGAATTTTCCCCATGTGCAAATACGAATACACGCTGCATCCCATCCCAAAGAAGCTTTTTCTGGAGTAGGAGAGAGCCAGAAATTACCACTATCTAATAAACTAAGTTGATTTTTTTTATAAAAGATTGCTGCGTATTCTCCTTTTTCTTTACCATCGTCTCGTCCAACACCAATATAACCATAACTATCTAATCCTTTCATTAAATCATGTAGTTGGTCTACAAGTACCTCTTGTGTACCAAATATTTCTGGCTGTTCAAAATTGATGAAGTCACACAAATGTGAACAACGTTGTGTCCATGCATTGCCTTCTTTTTCATCATTTGGGTTGTTATAACGGATATTATAAGTGCCTACATAGAGTCGTTGAGCCGAAAGGCTACAGCTCAGTAGCAATGTAAGGAATAGTGTTGTTAGTTTATTCATGATTTAAGTTCTTTATTGTTCCACAATCTGTAATATACTTTAAAATGCAGCTTTATGTTACAAAAGTACATAATGTTTTCTAAAAGTCATTACTCTATTAAGTTTTTGTTTACGCTTATGTAATTTTACTTTATGAGTTGTCCTGTCTCTGGATACCTTTTATATGTGTTGTTATCTTGTCTTATCTTCAGGCTTGATCAATCCTTTACCCTAATTAAGAATAAGACAGAACTCTGGTTTGAACTAATGAATTTCTTCTGATATAATATTAAAACAATACGTTTCTGCTATTGATATACAACATTATTTAAGCTGCCTTTTAATAGTTTTCCTATGCTACCTCGACGACTTTTTGCGTTACCTTTCCACCGATGAGTTTTACCTTTGTAAGTAATATCAACACCTATATTTCCAGACTTGTCATAAATAATATAGCTTGCATCCTTATTTTTGAATGTTAACTTACCATTTTTCCTATAGAAAATAAAGTCTGACGTTTGCCGTAGTTCTTCAAATGGATAGTAAAACTCCACATTCTGCTTAGCATCAAGAATAACGTAACACAGTCTATCGTCATAAAAATTACAAAGAATAATATCCTTATTCTCCTTATCAACATGAAACTTGAAATAGTCGCTGATAATTTCACTGTCTAAATCAATAGTACTGGTAACTGTCTTTGTCTTCTTTTCTCCCTTCCATTCTTCTATTGTTGTAGTGCAAATAGGGGCTTTAAGACAGTCGTCAGTGCGTGTGCGGATAAGCTTTGGATTATTGTTTTCTACTATAAAATCTGAATAGTAGTGCAAACAACATCCACTTTTCTCCATAGTAGATATAAGTCTATTTTTATTGTCAACCACAAACATACCACAATAATTTTGTGCTAAATCCGTGAAAGCATCATTATATATAAACTCTTTATCCGATGCTAAGAAGATTTTAAAGGATGGACCACCATAACAACTATTAAATCCATCCATAATAGCAAAGTCTTTTATTCCATCAAAATTATAGTCTTCATAGAGCAAAACACTATATTCTCCATAAGGAATCTCGGCTATGTTTGCCATAATTTCTCCATCATGAAGGTCAAATGATAGTTCATTGGCATCAACATGAATAAGCTTCTTTTTTGTGGCACGGTCATAAACTTCAACCCAACCAGCAGAAGCAGTCTGTGTTGTATCAGAGAAATAAACCTTACCATAGTATTGTTCGGAAAAGCCATCAATGTTGAATGTAGCCTGACCGAAGGCTGAATGCAACCAGCCCAATAATATAAAACAAAGTAGGAAAGTTCTTTTCATTTTTAGAGGTAATTATAGTTTGTTTCTACTTGTACCTTATTCGGTAAGCAGAGTAATATAAATTATTGAATTAAAAAGCCCCTCTCTGCATAATTGGAGAGAGGGGAACTCTTTTAAAATCTATTGATTATCTCCTCTGGGGTAACAAGCTCTTGTTCACCAGTGGACATATTCTTCAGTGTTATCTTGCCTTCCTGTATCTCAGTTTCTCCTGCAAGGGCAACAAAACGAATGTTCTTTGCATTGGCATAGCTCATTTGTTTCTTCATTTTAGCCTTGTCAGGGAACATTTCAGTGCGAATACCAGCCCTACGTGCAGCTGCAACAATTGGCAGACAGTAGGCAGTTTCCTTCTCTCCGAAGTTAATAAAGAGAAGCTGTGTACCCTGTACGCTCTCCTTTGGATAGAGGTCGAGCGAATTTAGAACATCATAAATGCGGTCAGCGCCAAAGCTAATTCCGACACCAGAGATACCAGGCATACCAAAGATACCAGTTAGGTTGTCATAACGTCCACCACCTGTGATAGAACCAATCTGTACATCAAGGGCCTTAACCTCAAAGATAGCACCTGTGTAATAGTTCAATCCACGTGCCAAAGTAAGGTCGAGCTGTATCTCATTGTTTAGTCCAGAACCCTTCAATGTTTCAAGGATAAAACGCGTTTCTTCAACACCTTTTAGTCCAGTTTCACTCTCCTTCAAGACTTCTGCAATAACATCAAGTTTCTCTTCATTAGTTCCTTCTAACTTAATGATAGGTTGCAACTTCTCTATTGCTTCTTCAGAGATTCCATTATTACGCAGTTCTTCGTTTACATTATCAAGTCCTATCTTGTCAAGTTTGTCGATAGCAACTGTGATGTCAACAATTTTATCCTTCTCACCAATTACTTCAGCTATACCTGTGAGAATCTTTCTATTGTTAATCTTTATCTGTACGCGAATGCCAAACTCTGTAAATACAGTGTCAATAATCTGCATTAACTCCACCTCGTTTAGTAATGAGTCAGAGCCTACTACATCGGCATCACACTGATAGAACTCACGATAACGTCCCTTCTGTGGACGGTCTGCACGCCAAACTGGCTGTATTTGGTAACGCTTGAAAGGTAGCTGCAACTCATCACGATGCATCACCACGTAGCGAGCAAAAGGTACTGTAAGGTCATAACGCAATCCCTTTTCGCAGAGTTTTGTCTGCATCTTTAGCGTATTGCGCTCCTTGAGTTCTTCATCGCTAACAGCCTTTAAGTAATCTCCTGAATTCAGAATCTTAAAGAGAAGTTTATCTCCTTCTTCACCATACTTACCCATCAGCGTCTGTAAGGTCTCCATAGAAGGTGTCTCTATCTGCTGAAAACCATAGAGAGCATAGACACGCTTGATAGTATCAAATATGTAATTTCGTTTTGCCATCTCATCAGGTCCGAAATCACGTGTACCCTTTGGGATGGAAGGTTTGTTTGCCATTTATCTTTTATTTATGTTTTTACAAATAAAAATGTTAGGCTGTGATAACCGGGTACAAGCTTTTCAAAGTGCTTATAGCCGCCAGTCACAGCCTAAAAGGGATTATAGAACTATCGTTTGCTCACGGTCAGGACCAACAGAGATAATACCAATACGGGTCTCAAGATAGTTCTCAAGGAAAGATACATACTCACGGAACTCCTCAGGGAATTCATCCTGTGACTTGCACTTTGTCATATCTTTCTTCCAACCGCGGAAATCCTTGTAGATTGGTTTCACATTATCAATCTCGTAAGGGAAATCCTTTGTCTCTGTACCATCTGGCAACTCGTATGCAACGCATGCTTTGATAGTTTCGAAGCTATCAAGAACATCACTCTTCATCATAATAAGCTCAGTCACACCATTAACCATTACAGAATAGCGAAGCTGAACAAGGTCAATCCAACCACAACGGCGCTCACGTCCGGTAACAGCTCCATACTCATGGCCGAGATCACGAATCGTCTTTCCGGTCTCGTCAAATAATTCTGTTGGGAATGGACCAGCACCGACGCGAGTACAGTAGGCCTTCATAATACCATAGACATTGCCCACCTTATTAGGACCAATACCAAGTCCTGTACAAGCACCCGCACAAATTGTATTTGATGAAGTTACGAAAGGATAAGAACCAAAGTCTACGTCGAGCATTGTTCCTTGTGCACCTTCGCAAAGAATATGCTTGCTTTCACGAAGGAGTCGGTTGATTTCATTTTCAGAATCAACAAACTTAAACTCCTTCATATATGCTATGCCTTCCATCCAAAGCTTCTCAGTCTCTTCTAAGCCTTCAAAGTCTGTCCAACCAAGTGCTGCAAGCATTTTCATATGACGCTCCTTATGAGCAGCATACTTTTGTTCGAAGTCGCAGAGGATATCACCAACACGTAAACCATTTCGACTGATCTTATCAGTATAAGTAGGACCAATACCTTTACCAGTAGTTCCAACCTTGTCTTTACCCTTTGCTGCTTCGTAAGCACGGTCAAGGATACGATGTGTTGGCATGATAAGGTGGGCTTTCTTTGAGATATGTAGACGCTCCTTTAGAGGATGTCCACTCTTCTCAAGGTCTTTTGCTTCACCCATAAAGAGATCTGGAGCTAAAACGACTCCATTGCCAATGATGTTAACTTTGCCACCTTGGAAGATGCCTGATGGTATAGAACGCAGCACGTACTTCTGACCTTCGAACTCAAGAGTGTGTCCTGCGTTCGGACCTCCTTGGAAACGAGCTACTACATCGTAGCGTGGTGTGAGCACGTCTACAACCTTACCTTTTCCTTCATCACCCCATTGGAGACCCAACAGGACGTCTACTTTACCTGTGTTCATTTGCTTTTATGTGAGTTTTTTACTTGTTTCTGTGTAAGAAACTTGCTTCTCTGACGCGACAAGGCAGCTTGACAGCGTGAGCATATGCCATATATATATAAGGAGAAACCATCTCGGCGAAAGCGGTGGAACTTTGTGTTCTTTATAGCATCCGCAATCTCTGGGGAATCAACCTCTGTCACTGTTCCGCATAGCGTACAGATCTGATGGATATGATCTTCATTGTTATAGCATGCCTCATACTTGGTTTGACCGATGAACCGATGTCTGACTACGAGACGTAATTCAATGAAAAGACGCATCGTATTGTAAAGTGTGGCACGCGAAACTCGAAAATTATTCTTTTCAAGTGCTGCACCTAATTCATCTAAGGAGAAATGTTCTCCCATGTCATACACCGCATCCAAAATGGCATATCGCTCTGAAGTCTTGCGATGATTGTTAGCTTCGAGGTATTCATCCAGAATGTCTCGAACTCTTTTTTTGACTATATCTTTAGTCACAACTTACTGATTAAATTCGCACAAAGTTACTATTTTTAAATGATATAACTACTATATAGTAATGAAAAAAAGTTAAAAACATTGTGCTTGAATAATAGTATAAAAGCTGTCTTGTAATTCTTTTTACATGTTTATTACACTATGGTATTATTCTTTATACAAGTACTATATCGAATTATTTTCATAAAAAAAGGTTCTTCAGTTAAATGCGTAGATTGTTAATAGAATGAGATTAATCCATATACATGGTATGATTACCCCCAATTAGAGGGTTTTAGAAAGGGGGATAAACTACATGACAAATATGATTAGGTGCGATGTCTATCTGTCTTTTATAAACAACTTACTCCCTTATTAATAGAAGTTTGTAAATTATTTTCGTGTGGGTCAAAGCCAAGACATGCTCTTTTGGCTTCTTAAAGACGCCTAATTGACTTGCAAAAGGTGCCCTTTAAGCCCCTTACTAATGCCCTTTTGATGTCTTATTAAGCACCTTTTACTTTACTACTTTGTAACTAATTGATTTCCTTATGGTTACAAACCTATATTTTGTATGTGTTTTTGCCGTTATTTATAGATGTCTTGCTTGAAGTTATGTAATGATTTTTCAATCTATTGTCTATTGATTATCGAAGTCTTAAAATGGAAAGGTTTTCAATGAAGTGGATGATAAATGGATAGAATGTTGACTGTCTAAGCCATGTTTTTGTTTAATGAGTAACTTCGTTTTTTCCTTTATAGCAATACAAAAGTGTCCACACATTTAACGGAAGAACCAAAAACAATATTTCTTATCATGAAAATAAGTAATTCTTGTCATGGACATAAATTCTTTTCTTCACGATAAAAATATATTAGATTTAGTCTAAATCATAATTTATGATGATTTTTTCTTTTTTCTTTACTTGTCTAATGAAAAATAATACATATCTTTGTGCACGAAACAAGATATAAATCCTATGAAACTAAAAACCATATCTACCAAATTGAAAAGTATGATAGATAAGTTTCTATCATGCATCTCATATCGGCAAAAGGTTACATTATCTATTTTGTGCGGTGTGATAGTAGGATTAACAGGGTTATTCTTTTATCTTCTACGTATGCATACCTATATAATAGGTGATGACCCAGCGGCATGTATTAATTGCCATATCATGTCACCTTATTATGCTACGTGGTCACACTCTGCACATGCTCGTAACACCACATGTAACGATTGTCACGTTCCTAATGATAACGTTGCTGCACACTATGCTTTTAAAGGTATGGATGGTATGAAGCATGTAGCTTATTTTGTTACATTTAATGAATCGCAAACTATTCAGGCAGAATCAGCATCCGCAGAAGTGATAATGGATAACTGCATCCGCTGCCATAAACAATTAAATCAAGAGTTTGTAAATACAGGCAGAATAGATTACATGGAGGCTCAGCGTGGTGAAGGTAAAGCCTGCTGGGATTGTCATCGTGATGTAGCACACATGAAGATGAATTCTCTCTCAAGCACCCCTGGTGCAGAATATGTGGAACCAATGCCACCTTCTCCTGTTCCAGATTGGTTGCAAAAAGTGTTAGGAAAGAAAAAATAAGAACTAAAAATCGATAATTATGGCAAAGACATTAAAGAAATGGCAAGGCTGGCTACTCTTTGGAGGAGCAATGGTTCTCGTGTTCATTCTTGGACTGCTCTGTTCTTCAATGCTTGAAAGAAGAGCTGAGGTTGTAAGTGTGTTCAACAACAGACGTACACCGATGACTGACTCCATTGTATCTCAGAATGAGAAATTTGCAGCTGATTTCCCACGTGAATATGAGACGTGGGCAATGACAGAAGACACAAGTTTCGTGAGTAAGTACAATTCTTCCCAGGAAGTAGATGTACTGGCAGAGAGACCCGAAATGGTTATCCTATGGGCTGGCTATTCTTTCTCAAGAGGGTATAATACACCACGTGGACACCGTCATTGTATTGATGACTTACGTAAGATTATGCGTACAGGAAGTCCAGGTGTTGATGGACAAGATGACATACAGCCAGGAACCTGTTGGACCTGCAAGGGTCCTGATGTTCCACGTCTAATGCGTGAGAAAGGAACTGATAAATTCTATGCTGCCAAGTGGAGCGACTGGGGACCAGAGGTCATGAACACCGTCGGTTGCTCTGACTGCCATGATGCAAGGACGATGGAACTTCGTCCCGCTCGTCCTGCTCTCTATGAGGCATGGGCTCGTGTCGGTAAAGACGTGAGAAAAGCCAGCCATCAGGAGATGCGTAGCCTGGTCTGCGCACAGTGCCACACGGAATACTACTTCGAGAAAGAGAATGGCAACTATCTACATTTCCCTCAAGAAAAGGGTATGACGTGTGAGGCAGCAGAGGAATACTACGACAGTATCGGCTTCTATGATTACATTAATCCACTATCAAAGGCGAAGATTCTAAAGGCACAGCACCCTGGTTATGAATTGTATTTACAGGGAATCCATGGTCAGCGTGGTGTTTCATGTGCTGATTGTCATATGCCTTACATCTCTGAGGGTGGTGTGAAATATACAGATCACCATATTACAAGTCCATTAGCAAACATCAGTCGTACTTGCCAGACTTGTCACCGTCAAGATGCTGAAACACTTCGTCAGAATGTATATGAGCGTCAACAGAAGATTTATGACTTCCGTACTCATGTAGAAAGAGAACTTGCTGCAGCGCATATTGAAGCTAAATTTGCATGGGAAAAGGGTGCAACTGAGGCTGAGATGGAGCCTGTTTTGAAAGACCTTCGTAAGGGTCAGTGGCGTTGGGACTATGCCGTTGCCAGTCACGGTGCAGCTTTCCATGCTCCACAAGAAGTAATGCGACTCCTTGGAAGTGCTATGGAATATGCAAAGGATGCACGCTTACAGATTGCACGTGTAGTTGCTCGTCACGGCTTTACAGGACAGATTCCTCTTCCTGACGTTTCTACTAAGGCTAAGGCACAGTCTTACATTGGCTTAGATATGACTAAGCTTAATGCACAAAAGAAGCAGTTCCTTGACACTATCGTTCCGAAGTGGATTGAGCAGGCACGCAAGAATAAGCGGTTTATAACTAAACCGATGTAAACAAACTACAAGCAGGATTCCTTCCCATTAGGGGAGGAATCTTGTTCAGTAAAATAGGAATACTCTATTTGAAGAATATTCTTGTATCCTAATATTTTATATATCAAAACGAAATCATTTATCTGCTCGTACTTCACAAACATAAAATAAAGTTTTTCAAGACCTTATTAATAGTGGGGGAGAGCCTCTTTTACTATGTGGAATAAACCTTATACACTTAGAGAAGGTACAGCAATAGTAGTTGGTTTATTGGTTACAGGTGGATTATTACAGGTAACAATAGGTCCCTTAGAGTGGGGTATCTTTGCTTGGCCAGCCAACATTATTACATTAATCTTACTCGTACTGGCACTTATCATAATCTACGCACTTCGTAAGCGGTTTTATTTCTGTCGTTTCATGTCAACCATGCAAGCGGCGATTCCAGCTATTGCTACAGCTGCAATACTCACTCTTCTTATGGGACTTACCAAACAAGTGGCAGAGGGGAAAGCTCCTATAGACCCACTTGGTCTAACAAAGATGCTTAATTTCTGGCCGTTTGTCCTTGTTTACTTATGGATGACAGCCATTGTTGGTGAAGTAACTTTGAATCAAATAGTACATTTCTCTTGGCGTCGCTTGCCAACACTAACGAGTCATGTCGGACTGTTCCTTGTTCTTACATGCGGTACACTTGGTAGTGCAGATATGCTTCGAGTAAAGATGTTTTGCGAGCAAGGACAGGTAGAATGGCGTGGTCTTGATACTTTTAGTGCCGTTCATCACCTCCCTGTTGCAATTCAACTGGAGAAGTTTACCATTGATGAATATCCACCTAAGCTCATGCTTATTGATAATATGGGGCTTCCGCTTCCTAAGGGAAAGCCTGAGAATATTCTTTTAGATAAGAATGTAAAGTCTGGTCAACTGTTAGATTGTAAGATTGAGGTTCTCAAGCGCATTGATAATGCTATGCCAGTTATGCTTAGTAAGATGGTTGGTAAGATACCTGGTGGTATGATGGGCAATATCCGTATGGACTCTTTAGGACAAGCACGTAATAAGGATGGCTATATAGCTTCGGATGCAACAGGTACTGCTTGTGCGATATTGGTAAAGGTCACTACTGGCAATGCACCCTACAAGGGTGTGCAGCATAGCTACACGGGTTGGCTCACTTGTGGAAGCTATCTTTTCCCTTATCAGTCTTTGAAACTTAGTGATGGTAGAAGATTGGTTATGCCAAATCGTGAGCCACGTCGTTTCGCTTCACTTGTTGACATCTATACACAGGATGGAAAGAATATTCACACTGAGATAGAGGTTAACAAACCTTTTAGTATTGATGGATGGAAAATCTATCAGCTAAGTTACAATGAACAAATGGGCAAGTGGAGTAATCTAAGTATCTTTGAGATTGTAACAGACCCTTGGATGCCAGTTGTCTATGTAGGTATATTCATGTTGTTATTTGGAGCTGTTGGAATGTTCTTGACAGCAAGTCGTAAGAAGGAGGTTAAGCTATGATTTGGAGTTATTTTATCATATTTGCAGTTGTATCAGTAGTTTTATGGGCTATAGGTGCATGGGCTGCATGGCGTAACCGTCGTATCTTAGCGTTTAGCGCAACAGGTCTTGGACTTGTAATCTTCTTTTCCTACATTCTCATTATGTGGATAACATTGGAACGTCCACCACTTCGCACGATGGGAGAAACGCGTTTATGGTATAGTTTTTTCCTTCCTTTGGCAGGTATTATTGTCTTTAGTCGTTGGCAGTATAAATGGATATTGAGCTTCTCAACACTTCTTGCAACAGTGTTTGTATGTGTTAATATCTTCAAGCCTGAGATTCATTCCAAGACGCTTATGCCAGCCTTGCAGAGTCCATGGTTTGCTCCTCATGTAATTGTGTATATGATGGCATACGCACTTTTGGGTGCAGCAGTAGTCATGTCGGTCTATCTTCTTTTCTTTAAGAAGGGAACTGATACAGATAAAGAGATGGAGATAACTGATAATCTTGCCTACGTTGGACTATCATTTATGACACTTGGTATGCTCATGGGTGCTTTGTGGGCAAAAGAGGCATGGGGACATTATTGGTCATGGGACCCAAAGGAGACATGGGCTGCTATTACTTGGCTTGCTTATTTGGTCTATGTTCACTATCGTCAGTATCGTCCTCGCATTGTTCGCCCAGCCTTATGGGTACTCATTATAGCCTTCATCTTACTGCAGATGTGCTGGTGGGGAATTAATTATCTGCCGTCAGCGCAAGGTGTGAGTGTACATACATATAACTTAAGTTAAAAGACTTTATTCCAAATCGGTTCATTAGAAGGTTATTTCTTAATTCTAATGAACCGATTTGGTTTTACTCATATATCTTTTTGCTATTATCATTAAGTCATATTTTTGACAAAACCCTTTGTTCTTCCATATCTTTTTTATACTTTTGACGACTGAATTCAACAATAATAAGATGAGACAGATTATTAATCACTTTACAGACGATGACCTTTATAAGCTTACAATGTGCTGCGCTGTCATTGACAATTATCCACGTGCACATGTTTGTTATCAGTTTGTTGACCGTGACGATACGGTCTACCCAGAAGGTTTTGCACGTGAAGTGGAATATCAAATAGAGTTACTTGAGACGGTTGTTATTACCGATGAAGAAATAAACTTTCTTCGACAGAAATGCAATTATCTTCCAGAATGGTTCTTGACATACCTTCGCGGCTTTCGCTTTTCACGTGAGTGGGTGAAGGTATGGCAGGATGAGGATAGGCATCTTCATATTGAGTTTGAAGGATTATGGGCTGATACTATTCTGTTAGAGGTAAAGGTTCTTGCCATCATTTCAGAGCTATTCTATATGTTTAACGACCAAGCTCAGGAGTTTGATTATCAAGAACTTTACGATAAGACTTACCATAAGACAGAGCGATTACTTGAGGCTGGATGTGTATTCTCAGACTTTGGTACACGTCGCCGTGCCAGCCTTACAGCAGAGGATACTGCTGTTCGTGCTATGAAGGACTGTTATGACAGTCGCGAATGGAAAGGACGCTTTGTTGGTACAAGCAATATTCATCTTGCTATGAAGTATAATCTTATGCCTGTTGGTACGATGGCGCATGAGTTTATTTGCGCTATTGGCGGTATGTTTGGCCCTCAGATGGCAAACTATATGGCCATGGAAGCATGGCGTAGGACTTATCGAGGTGCTTTGGGAACTTACCTTTACGATTCCTTTGGGTGGGATATATTTTCTTATAACTTCTCTGAAGACTTTGCTAATCAGTTCAAGGGGTTGCGCATAGACTCTGGTGATAACTTTGAGCAGTTAGAGAAGATTATTGCAAAATATAATTCTTTCGGTATTGATGCACGTGATAAGCAGGTGCTATTCTCAAATGCTTTAGATACAGATAAGGCTATTGAGATACAGCGTTATGCTGAGAATCGAGTGAAGCCTTCATTTGGTATTGGTACTCACTTCACCAATGATTTCCCACATGTAAAGCCAATGAACATTGTTATTAAGTTGGTCGCTGTAAAGATAACGGAGTCATGGCCGTTCTATAACGAGACCTGTAAGATCTCTGAAGATAAAGGTAAGCATACGGGTAAGCCAGAGGTTATCAAGCGATTCATGGAGGCAATCAATTATAAAGAGTAGATTTCTATTTAATTTTTACCTCGAATATTACAGAGGGATACGTCAAAAGGCGATAATAAGTTGATGAATTAATGTCATTACTTATTATCGCCTTTTGAAGTTATATTGCTCTTAATCTATTATCAAGGTCATATTTTAAGAATAGCAAATAATGATAATCATACTTATGAAGTGTAGTAGTAATCATAATTATGAATTATATCTTTGCTCCAGACTCTATCTTGTTCAATCCCTTCTGATAGTAGATATAGTAAAGTACGCCTGACAGTGTTAAACCAAATGGGAAGGCAAACCAGACACCGACCAGCTGATAGTTCATAACGACTCCAAAGAGATAGCCTAAAGGCAGAGAAACAACGAAGAAAGATACAAACGCAATCCAGATTAGCGGACGAACATTAGCTGTGCCACGCATTGCATTGGCATAATTACACTGTAAGCCATCACCAAACTGATAAATCATAAATGGAATAATCGTCATAGATACCATTGAAATAACGTTTACATTATCAGTGAAAAGTCCACCAATGATATGACGGCAAATGAAGATTGGCACAGAAGTTAGTATGGCAAGCAAGAAGACTAAATGAATTCCTGCCGTTGCTGTTCTTCTTACAGCAAGATAGTCACGTTGTCCCATGAAGTTACTAATGCGTACTGCTACCGCTGCAGCCAATCCATAGTAAATCATATAGCCTAACTGTGAGATCGTCAACATAACCTGATGAGCCGCTAAGGATTCTGTACCGAACCAGCCAACCATCAAGCTTGAAAGGCTAAAGGCAGCAGTTTCCATACCCATTTGTAATGCTAAAGGAATACCAAGAACAGTAATCTGCTTGAAGTCTGCATATTTCACCTGGCCTAAATTCCATCCCTTCTTGTATTCTTTATATTTCTTACTAAAGAAGAAGATGCCTACCATAATGAAAGCCATCACGATACGTGAAATCATTGTAGATAGTCCTGCGCCAAGCAGTCCCATCTCTGGAAGTCCTAAATGGCCATAAATCAGTATCCAGTTGCCAAAGATGTTCATCACATTTCCAGCAACAAGAATCCACATTGCCACCTTTGTGTCAGTGATACCATCGGTAAACTGACGGAAAGTATTAAACCAACATACAAATGGGAGAGACACAAGTTGGATAAGGAAGTAAGGGCGAATGAGTGGTAATAACTCTTCTGGCTGTCCCAAACGATGAATATTCAAGTACAGAACAATCATAATGGCAGATAAAAGTATTGCCATACAGGTGTTTGCTGCCGTAGCACTCTTCATTACCTCACCAATGCGATGAGTCTTATCCTGTCCGTATAGGATACCAACAAGTGCTGTAATAGCATATGTAAAGCCAATAGCAAAAATAATGACCAACGTAAACATGTTGTTGACAAATGCCGCTGCAGCCAATTCTTCTGTACTATGATGTCCAATCATAAGCGTATCAGCAAAGTTAAGAATAAGGTTTCCTAATTGTCCGATAATGATTGGAACGCCTAAATAAGTAAGGTTACGATAGTGTGTTTCGTACTTTGAAAATTGATATGACATACTAATTTTTGCTATTTATTATCCTAAGTGTGCTGCAAAGGTACGAAAAAATCTTGTATTTTCATACAATTTTCATAAATTACATTATCTTAGTTGATGATAAATAGGGTAAGAAAAAACTGCTTTATCTAAGCTCAGGCGGTTTATTTATCGGGTGAAAAGAGTGTTTTTACAGGTAAGAGGGTACACCTTTATTATATAAGAAACATAAAATCAATCCAAAGTCTTTTCATGAAATAATTAGGAGTAAAGCCCTCTAATATTATCGCTTTAACCCGAATCGGTTAGGAAATAAAACCATAGTAAGAAGAACTATACATATTGTGGTGTAATGACCGATTCGGGTTTAATCATGTAGAGGACGATAATGCATAAACGAAAAGAGGAGACGCTGTGGTCTCCTCAAAACAATATAGTATGCGTTTTAATGATTTACAAGTCAAACTTGTAGCCCAAAGTAATTTGGAATACGCTGTTCTTTGCATCAGACAATTTGAAAGCCTTGCTAACTCCCCAGTTGTAACGAGCATCAAGCTGGAAGTTGTTGTATTCGTAAGAAAGACCTACAGGAATAGAAACGTCTACAGACTGTGCCTTTGCTGGATTTTCAACTGCGTCAAGATTGTTTACCTTAATTTTGTTGCTAACATTAAATCCAGGCTGAACACCCAATTTAACAGCAAGACCTTTAACAACATAAACGTTTGCCATGATTGGAACGTTAATATAATCAAGGCGGTTTGTTGCATCAACTAAATTAGCGAAATTAGCTTTTGCACCCTGCATAGAGTAGAGTACACCTGCACTTACAGAGAAAATATCACTTGCCTGATACTCACCCTCAACACCAGCTACAAGACCTACACGAGGATCCGAGCCCTTAACCTCTGTGAGATTAGCAATACTAACACCAACCTTTGGCTGAAGATTGAATGAACCAACTGCATGCTGTGCGAATGTAGATACTGATGAAAGCATCAGTGCTGCTACAACTAAAATCTTTTTCATAACTCTTTGTTTTTTTATTAAGTATATTTTATTCTATAGTTATCCTTTATTATTCTCCTCATCATAAGCCTTTTAAAGCCTCCAATAGAGAAGTTTTATATTGAATATTTCGTTAATTATGTGCGCAAAGTTAAACGAAACTAATGTAACTTCAAAGGTTTTTGCGTTAAATATTATTTATATGACACAACAACAAAGAAAATACATAGAAAAAGATGGATTGAAAAAGATTTTTCTTTCAATCCACCTTATTGTATACCTAATACTGACTTTATAATCTTTATGAGGATTATAAGATTCTAATATTTACTTCACCTGGCAACTAAGTTCTTTACCCTCTGATAGTTCTTTTACACTGCTAAGGGTTGAAACTGCGATGTTGTAGAGTGCTTCTTTTGTAAAGAATGCTTGGTGAGAGGTCAATACAACGTTTGGAACCATCAATAAGCGAGCCAATACGTCATCGTCAATCATCTTGTCACTCTTATCTTCATAGAAGTACTCCTTCTCCTCTTCATAAACGTCAAGACCAGCTGAACCCACCTGCTTTGTACGCAAGCCTTCGATAAGGTCTTCTGTGTGGATAAGCTGACCACGACCAGTATTGATAATCATTACACCCTTCTTCATTTTCGCAATACTTTCCTTATTGATAAGGAACTTTGTGTCTGGTGTCAATGGGCAGTGGAGGGAGATGATATCACTATTCGCATAAAGTTCGTCAAGCTGAACAACCTTCACATTATACTGCTTTGCAAACTCTTGATCTGGATAGAGATCGTATGCCATAATATTCATACCAAAGCCGTGAAGAATCTTTATAAGCTCTTTGGCAATACGACCCATACCAACAACACCTGCTGTCTTACCATGCATGTCGAAACCTAACAAACCATGTAATGTGAAGTTTCCATCACGTGTACGGTTCACAGCACGATAAATCTTACGGTTAAGACTTAGCATCAGTGCTACAGCATACTCAGCAACTGCATGTGGAGAGTAAGCAGGTACGTGTGTCACCTTAATACGACCTTCAGCAGCCTTAAGGTCAACATTATTGAAACCGGCACATCGAAGAGCTACAAGTTTCACACCATTGTTCACTAATTCATCAATAACTCTTGCATCGCACTCTGCATTTACGAAAATACAAACCACGTCTGCGCCCTTTGCCAGAGGCACAGTACTAATACTGAGACGCTCTTGATAATAGCGAATAT
Source organism: uncultured Prevotella sp. (assembly GCA_963540415.1). Classification (GTDB taxonomy): domain Bacteria; phylum Bacteroidota; class Bacteroidia; order Bacteroidales; family Bacteroidaceae; genus Prevotella. The sequence continues at coordinate 4,192 of CAUTPS010000032.1, read as the reverse complement.
CGAAATTATAATCCTTGTTTACTTCGTTGAAAGACTCGATGTCATACGACTTTGCGTCAAAAAATGCTATCCTCATTGCTATTTACCTAATTTAATTATTATAAGTGCTATAGATAATCCTTTATACGGTAAAAGGATTTCTTTATTTTTTCTGATTCCTCAGGTAATCTTTAATGTGTAAGTTATCCAACTTACTTAAGACAATGCAAAGGTACACATAATTTGTAATTCTTGCAAATAATTATCTTTTATAGTTGTTCTTTCTGAGATAGAATAGTTTACCATTTTGCAGAAATGAAAGCTATATTACTATGATAGTTTTAATTTTATTTTGCTGTCACTTTTAACACTTTAAATAAATCTGTTATAAATCAATGAGTTACAAGTATTTTTTAGATGATAGGAGTGACGGGAAATCTATTTTAAAGAATTTGTGGTATTATTAGAAAGTAGAAAATTGGAATGAATTGATGAGGTATGTGTAATGGTTCAGAATTACTCATGGTTAAATGTATAATGTAGTTGTTTTCACTTTGATAACATACCTTATCAACAACTCTCTTTATTTTCACTTAATAAAGAAACTTTATAAACCTGTTTTCATAATACGCACGCATTATTACGGATGCCTAAGACTAATATGAGATAAAGTTAAAAACAAAAAATCATTCAGTAGTTCTTTGTTTTCATGAAAGTTTTATATATATTTGCGACTGATAGTTGTGATTTGTTATTTGTTATTTTAAATTTATAGTATATGAAAAAAAATCTACTAAAACCTTTTTTAGTAACCTTATTGGTTATCTTTTGTGGTGTATCAGTTAATGCACAGCGAGTAGAAAATGGTAAACTTATTTCGTGGGACGGAGCTTCTGGAAGTATAAAGATACCCGATGGCGTTACTGAAATTGCCGAAAACTGCTTTTATACACAGGATGAAGGTGGAGAAGATAGTTGGGGCAGTGGTGAAGCCATTAGTAACACACAAATTACGAGTGTTGATTTTAACCAAGTAACTACCATTGGAAAGAACGCTTTTAAGGGTTGTACGGGCATTACTTCTTTGGTAGCTATACACGTTAAAACTATAAATAAGGAGGCTTTTGAGGGTTGCTCATCTATCAAAACTCTTTCTCTGCCAGCAGTGGTGACCATTAGTAAGAATGCATTTGCCAATTGTGAACAATTAAACACGGTGTCTTTGGGGGCTTCCTTATCTAATGTTACAGCTAATCCTTTTTCTAATTGTACTGCTTTGAAGGAATTTGTAGTTGATCACGCGTCAGCAACTTTTATGGCAGATGGTCACGCCTTAATACGCAAAAGTGATGGGACATTGGTTTCATTTCCTTGTGCTTTAACGGAATACACGGCATCTTCAGTGTGTAAAAAGTTAGGTGATAGTAGTTTTAAGAATTGTTCTAACCTTGTTAAACTTAATCTTCCTTCTGTTTTAGAAATAGGAGAAAGTGCACTATCTAATTGTTCCTCGCTTGTAGAATTATTAGTTCCTCATTTGCAAAAAGTAAATAATATCTATGGATTGACGTTTAATGGAGTAGGAAACTTAAAGGTGGTAGATGTTCATCTAAGTGATCAATTCTCTGGTTTTGGAGGTGCCTTACCGGATAAAGAGGGTACAATTGTATATGTTAGCAATGAGACTGTAAAGCAACGACTACAAAATGAGTTCAAAAAAGCAAAGATAGTTGTTGGTGAAGCTAATGCTGTAAAGCAAGTAAAGGTGACTTATAGTAGCGAAGGACCTGGCTCGTTAGAGGCTTGGACCTTGTCAGGGACAGATGTGAAAAATAATACATACATCGCACAAGGTTCTAAATTATCTATTAAGAGCATGCCTTTATTCGATTGTGAGGCTTATGAATGGTTAGTAAATGGTGAGGATAAAACATATAATGTAAAAGGAAACATATTAGAAATAGAAGATGTTGCTCAGGACATAAACGTTGTTGTACGTTTTAGGAAAACAGAAGAAGGGGCATACATCTTCTTCCGAAGTGTGTCGCCTATGATGGGGTCAATTACTTGCACTAAGGAAGATGGAACACAAGTGTTAAGTGCTTCAAAGGTAAAAGTTGGAGAAAAACTTACATTTACAGCTAAGCCACGTCGTGGATATAGAATAACAAACTGGCAAAGAGAAAAGAAAAATGTAGCAACTGCTGAGTTTGATAACTTAACAGAATTTTATTCAATGTCGAGCATCACACTTTCTGCAGAAGATGCAATGGACATTCAGGTAGATTTTGACCGTGTCGCAGATCATTATGTTGTTAAATTTGCATCGTTTAATGATAAAACGGGTACACTTATAGCTCAAAATGTAAGCGACAATACTGTATTAAGTACTGGTGAGGCATTGCCAAAGGGTTCAAAGATTGTCTTTACTGCGCAACCTAAGGAGGGCTATGAAGTTGATGAGTGGCAATTAAATGGCAATACAATACTCAAGTACAGAAACACTACTTATACCATTGATAACTTACAATCAGACGTAGAAGTGAATATGGTTTGTAGTGAAAGGAGAGAAGAGCTGCCAACTGACGCAACAATAGTAGATGGACATTTAATTAAATGGTCACCTGTTGGTGATGCTGTTTTGCCATCTAATGTAACTCACATAGATGCTCACGCTTTTGAAGGAGCTAATCAAATGACTTCTCTCACCTTGAATGATAGGGTGGAAAAGATAAGCTATCCTGCATTTTTATATTGTAATAGCTTAATCAAGTTTGAAGTTCCTGCATCAAATCAACACTTTACCAGTGTAGATGGTGTGCTTTATAGTAAAGATAGAACTACGTTGGTAAGCTATCCTAACGGACGTTCTGATGCGTCTTATACCATACCTGCCACGACTCAAAATGTTCAGCCAGCTGCCTTCACGACAGCTCCTGCCCTAACAAGTGTAAAGGTTGAAGAAGGAAATAGTTATTTACGCAGTGTTGAAGGAGTTTTATATGATGCGCAATTATCAACGCTTTTGTTCTATCCAGTTCAACCATCAAGAGAGAAGGCAAAAGAAATAGTGTTAAGAGAAGGTCTTACTACACTTGCACCTTATGCGCTAACACACCACACTGCTTTAGAGAAAATAACTTTACCGGAATCATTAAAGGTGATAAAAGATAATGCATTGTGTTATAACCCTAAACTCACTAATATAAAAATAAAAGAGGATAGTAGTTCTGCATTAGTATTTATAGGTGAAAGTGTATTTAAGTATTGCCGTAGTTTAGATACTCTTCCTTATTTCTCAATGCTTAAAACTATCTCTAAGAGTGCATTCTCAACCTGTACAGGCTTGTATACTATTCACATTCCAGCAGGTTGTAGTTTGGAGAAGGACGCATTTGAAAAGTGTATTAATTTACATGATGTATATGCTTATGATGTTACTCCTGCTACAATAGATGCTAACATGTTTACGGATATTGTGTTTATAAACGAAGCACGCTTGATAGTTCCAGTCAAGAGCGGACATCTTTATGCTAATCAAATAGGTTGGAATGTATTTGCTGGGCATATTATTGAATCTATAGAAACTGGTGTAAGAACCATCGAAGATACGCATGTAACAGTTAGAGAAACATCTAATGGTGTAATTGTAGATGGGCTGCAAGCTGGTTTACACTATGTTCTTTATAGTACAAATGGGTATCTTGTTGCACAGGGTGTTACAACAATGGCATCTTTAAACTTAACACTACAAAAAGGTTTATATGTGCTGAAGATAGAGAAGGTTGGTACTTTTAAATGCATGAAATAGATGATTTTTGATAGGCTTGATAGCCGTTAACAACCTTCTATAAACTTTTGTGATAGAGGAGGGTGTGTCAAAATTGATACACTCTCTTTTTTATCGCTCTTTACCTCATCTGTCGCATGATTCGTTATTTAGTGCAGCTATCCTGATAAATTAATATAAATTGCTTGTTCAGCTTCAAATAGCCAATCTGAACTTCAATACGTTCGATTCTCTAATAAGTAGACTGTGTTTGTTAAGGAAGTAATGCTCCGCACCAATGGTGCGGATGGTGAACACCAATAGTGCGAACGATAAGGAGTGAAACAAAAAAAGAATTCTAATGATATGAATAGTAGTTTTCTTGCATGTACCTTAATTCCGCAGCGTAAAATCTTTTAAGAACTCCAAGTGCCTGAGAAACAA
>CAUTPS010000031.1:0-30077 GCA_963540415.1 uncultured Prevotella sp. | reverse complement strand
GGCTATTAATGATATATCTTTCATAACTTTATTGTTTCCACCTGCAAAATTACATTATTTATATGTGTAACACAAATAACAGCCACGAAATAATCTCTATATTTAACTAACTACCTTAATGATGTAAGCGTCATTCTAAAAAGATCATTATAGACTTAACTTAAATAGGTTCTCCATAAAATTCAAAATAATTATTTTCTTAGACTTTAGAATACTTCCCTTAAAAAAATATTTCTTCAAAATGAAATAAACATCAATCCCTTTCGCCACCAAGATTCCAAGCATAAAAGTACAGAAAATTAGTAATTTATCCAATATATTTTAGCCCAAATAATTTTTGTTGAATGAATAGTTTTATATAAATTTGCAACAGAAAGTTTATCAAAACGGAAAACTTTTGAAGAAGAAAAATAAAAAAGTTATCCAAAATAGACAACTTTCACACAAATATAGTGTATTAAAATTACACCTTCTGATAGACAGTAACAACAGAGTTATAAACACCTAAAAAGATAAAATAAGCAATGGAAATGAAGAACTTTACAATCACAAAACGTGATGGATCAAAGGATCGGTTCTCCCTCGACAAAATTATGAATGCTATTCTCAAGGCATTTGAAAGTGTCAACGAACCTACTGATTTGGGTACTTTATCAAAAATCATCGCTAACTTGAATATTCAAAACGACATCAAGGTAGAAGACATCCAGAATCAGGTTGAGTTGGCACTTATGAAAGAAGGTTACTATCAGGTAGCAAAAAGTTTCATCGTCTATCGTCAGCAACACACAGAAGACCGTGAAACACTTGAAAAGATGAAGTTTCTTTCTGACTATTGTGTTGCATCAAATGCAGCTACAGGTTCAAAATTTGATGCCAATGCAAATGTTGAACATAAGAACATCGCAACACTTATTGGTGAACTTCCTAAGCAAGGATTCATTCGTCTCAACCGCAGACTACTTGTTGATCGTATTAAGAAGATGTATGGTAAAGACTTGGCTGATGAGTACATTGACCTTCTAAACCACCATTTTATATATAAGAATGACGAGACAAACCTTGCCAACTATTGTGCATCCATCACTATGTACCCTTGGCTTATTGGAGGTACAAATTCAATTGGTGGCAATTCTACAGCACCAACAAATCTGAAAAGTTTCTGTGGTGGCTTTATTAATATGGTATTCATGGTGTCATCTATGCTTGCTGGAGCTTGCGCAACGCCAGAATTCTTGATGTACATGAACTACTTTATCCAAAAGGAATATGGTAAAGACTACTGGGAGCGTGCTGATGATGTTGTTGATCTTAGCCTAAGAAAGCGTACTATTGACAAGGTGATTACTGATTACTTTGAGCAGATAGTTTATTCACTGAACCAACCTACAGGTGCTCGCAACTATCAAGCGGTATTCTGGAACATTTCTTATTATGACCGCCCATACTTCGAGTCACTCTTCGGAAACTTCTATTTCCCAGATGGCTCACAGCCTGACTGGGAGAGCCTTTCATGGTTACAAAAACGCTTTATGACTTGGTTCAACCAAGAGCGTCTAAAGACTGTTCTCACCTTCCCTGTAGAAACAATGGCTTTGTTAGCAGAGAATGGTGATTGCAAGGATAAGGAATGGGGTGACTTTGCCGCTAAGATGTATTCTGAGGGACATAGTTTCTTCACATACATGAGCGATAATGCCGACTCACTCAGTTCATGCTGTCGTCTGCGTAATGAGATTCAAGATAACGGCTTCTCTTATACGCTCGGTGCTGGTGGCGTCTCAACTGGATCAAAGAGTGTATTGACAATCAACCTCAATCGCTGTATTCAGTATGCAGTCAATAACAACCTTGATTACAAGGAGTATCTGACGCATATTATCAAGTTGTGCCATAAGGTACAATTAGCATACAATGAAAACCTCAAGGAGTTACTGCGCAATCACATGCTCCCACTCTTTGATGCTGGATACATCAACATTGATCGCCAGTATCTCACTATTGGTATCAATGGTCTTGTAGAAGCAGCAGAATTCATGGGACTTGACATCACACCGAATGAGGAGTATAAGAAGTTCGTACAGACCGTACTTGGATTGATAGAAACACAGAATAAGGCCTTCCGTACAAAGGAAGCTATGTTCAACTGCGAGATGATTCCTGCAGAAAATGTGGGAGTAAAACATGCTAAATGGGATTCAGAAGACGGTTACTTTGTTCCACGCAACTGCTATAACAGCTATTTCTATCGTGTTGAGGACAACTCGTTGACGATTCTTGACAAGTTCAAACTGCACGGAGCACCTTATATAGAACATCTAACTGGTGGTTCTGCACTTCACATGAACCTCGAAGAGCACCTCTCTGAGCCACAGTATCGTCAGTTGTTGCGTGTCGCTGCACAGGAAGGTTGCAACTACTTCACATTCAACATTCCAAATACCGTCTGCAACGACTGCGGTCATATCGACAAACGTTATATGCACGAATGTCCACATTGTCATTCTAAGAATGTTGATTATCTCACCCGTATCATTGGTTACATGAAACGTGTTAGCAACTTCTCTGTACCTCGCCAGGAGGAAGCACACCGCCGTTTCTATGCAGGAGAAGATAAATATACAGTTAATACTATAAATGAGAAGTTATGTAAAGAAACGGTAACTGAAACCAAGAACGCATAACAGACATTATCGTAAAAACGCTTTAACTTACTAATAGGGCTGACAGACTTCACGTCTATTACCCTAAAATCATTTACGGACACACGCTTATGTGTGTCCGTATTTGTTTATATTATTCTTCATATAGATTTCATACTGCAACATTCAAAAATAAATCCAAGTATCCACAAAACCACTTATTTGACACACAACACTATTATAAAAAGTTCACCCTACTACCAATAAAGTAACTAACCTTTTATTTTGGTGTCCTCGGATTTGGAGCATTACTCTTGAGACCTAAAAAGAGCTATTCCACATTTATAATCATCAATTTTACTGAGGTCCATCCAATCTGCTTCAGATTCATGCAACGAATGGAATGTAAGTACACATGACTCTCTTTGTATGGTTAATATAATCTCATATCCACATTTCAATTCTTTAAGTATATTCTCCAGTCTATCTGCAAAAATAAAAGCATTTGATACAATATCCTTACGACAAAAATCCTCAATGTGGACATTATTGAGAAAACATTCATACGCCGTCATATCATCAAACAAATCTAATGTTATATGTGGATTATTGACATAAAAACGTTCAAAGAAAATACATTGTCCATTAACAGTGATTCCTTCTTTTAAAAGATTCGCAAGTCCTTTGGACAGCCTATTTGAAATAGGCTGTCTTTTCAGAAAGATCATCATTTTTTTATTAAATACTATCATTCTCAAAGATATTTTTATCCTTTTTTATGGCACGTTTGACATCTTTGTTCTCGAGTCATTAGTGTCCCGTTAAAATCGGGACATTAATGATATATTATATTTTCCATTATCGTTTGTAATTCCGTAACACACAACGAAGTGATTCTGGGTCCAATATAAAATACAAGGAAACATACCTTCCTCTACTATTTTTTCAAAGAGAAAGCCCATAGTTTCAAAACCAATATATTGGACACACTCATCTATACCTCGCATAGTTACCCCATATCGAGATATATGACAATGCTTTGTCAACATCTCTGCAGAATAAGTAATACCATAAAATCGAGCAATCATACGCAATGAAGCTGGACCGCAGTTCGAAGGCTGTTTAAAATGAGGAAAACGAGGAGGCATTATAAATATATATGTGCTGTTAGAGTAATGGATAATGGGCGAAGATAATACTCTGAATAGTAGTTCTCCATATCTCCAATGGAGCGAGATCTATAACTGCGGATATTCGTGAGATTATCACCGCTGAGGTTGAATTCCACCTTCTTTGAAAGCTTAAATTGCAGACTACTACCCATGAAAAGATAGTCTTTACGTTCTGATGTCAAGCTACTATTATGTGTATGGCTGACGTGGAGACTCAAGAATAGACGCGAAGGGCACAAGCGGAGGCTCAATTCAGCACGTTGACTTAGTTCGTCGAAGGTGAATGTATGTTGAGGACTCGTAGAACGTTGTCGCTGCCATGTGGCTCTATAATCCAAGCGATATCCACTCACAATATCGAAAGCCAGTGTACCTTGAAGGGCATAGCCTGTGGTGCGATAAGTGGTGAGTACCGATTGGCGCAACATTTCACTCTTCCCCCATGAGCGTGTAGCCGAGAGTTCTATTTGTAGTGTATGCCAATCAATGTCCTTGCGTCCATAAGCCGTCAGCATGTAACGATTACTATGATTGGGCATATATACTGCCTCGACAATCGTATGCGCTTGCGCATCAATGGTAGTTCCGTAGGCGATGTCACTCCACGAACGCTGCCAATTGCCCTCCAAATGGGCAAACACACTTGTGAAGATGTCTTTGAATGCCACTTTGAAATAAGCGCCTGCATCGTAACTGTTGTCGAGTGTAGCACGATAGCGCGAAAGGCTGCGATAGTTTTGCATCACGTTGGCTGTGAGAAGTTTTCTCCAAGGAGTCTCACTGGCTGAATAGTGAGCATTGGCGTTGAGCGTAAAGTTATCAGTGGCTTTCCAATGTAAAGAAAACGAAGGTTGCAAATATAAATGCAGGCGGTGAGCATCCGTTTCCTCGCCCTCAATAGCAGTATTGTGGAGGGCGGTGTAGGTCAAAGCTACGGGTACACTGAGCTTGGATTGAAAAGCACCACTCGTGTATTGTGCCACGGGTCCCAAATCTACACTGGCATGTATGTGATTCATATCTCCATTAGGAGCCACAGGTGTATTGGGATGAGTGAGTGCAGAAGTGAGTATAGTATAGCTGGTATTCAAATTTCCCGAGGAGGAAAGTGTCCATTTGCAAGAACGAAGGTCGCGTAACAATCTAAAACTATTGATTGTGGAAATAGCAGTGATTCCTATGTCTTGATGAGCAGCCCTCTCGCCAGCAATGATAAGGGTTTGTGGAGTCTTTGAAACTCGATTGGTAGAGGTCCACTCAAAACCTCCTCCCTTTGCCGTGCGGTACACCCAATGGGTGCAATTGGTCACTCCCAACGAACGATAGTGCAAAGTTTGTGAAATGGAGGAATCTCCGATAGTTCCGTTCAACATAGAGGGTTGGTACTGATGGGCGGAAAGAATGTCTCCTCGCCCCTCATTCCACCGTCCCCAGAGCGAGAAAGTATTCTTGAGATAGCGCTGCTGAAAGTTCATTTCGTAGATGAGTTGAACATTCGCCGAATGAGTGTGCGTGCGATCGGCTATATCTTCCATCAGCAACTGCTTCACACCATTCGGCAAGAAGTAAGTAGTTTGTGAGAAAGAGTGCCCTCTCGAGAAGTTATGACTGTAATTGAAGTTGTAGTTTATCGTAATGCTGTCGGAGAGCTTTGCCAAATTGTTGAGATTGATGCTATGGCGATAGCCAAACAAACTATTGCCTATTGGCGATGAGGAGTGTTCCACAAGTGAAACCATACGTGAGTTTCCCTCTGAGGAGAAACCATAATGGTCAGTGCCAATCTCTATGGAACGTCCCAGATTGTCACCACTATAACGCAACATATGCTGCTTGCCCTTACCGAAGTACATAGTCTGGAGCATAGCCTCCCACAATGTTTGATCGTGATTGTGTCCAGCACCTAAATTGGCAGATTTGCTCCATATCCCCTTGGCTTTATCTTTAAGTTTTAGATTGATCGCTGCACGCTCGGAGGGAGTTTGATCCTTTCGCGAACGAATATGTTCGTGATTTTCTAATACCTGTACTGTGGCGACATCTTCGGCTTTGATACCCTGTGTGGCAAGATTGTAACGTCCCTGCAACATGTCAAGGTTTTCAATGTAGAAATGGTTGATAGGGTTGCCTTGATATTTAATCACTCCATTGTCCCCAATGGTAATACCAGGCAGTTTCTGTAGCACATCACCTATGGAACGGTCTTTTCCACGCGTGTAGGCAGAAACAAGATAGTTGAGCGTATCGCGATTCCCCCACAGTTTTTGCGACTTAACCACAATTTCACGCAGTATTCTGTTTTCTTCCTTGACATGGAAGTCAAATGTTTGCGAATGCGCTTTTATGCGAGTCGTTTTCCGTTTGATATTAAAGCCTGAGATACTAAGGATCACTTCGCTGAGTTGAGTCGTAGCCTTTAGGGTGTAGAAACCTTGTTTGTCAGTTGTCGTATAGGCGACAATACTGGAGTCTGTTGGCTGAAGCAGAGTCACAAGAGCTCCTACGACCTTTTCAGTACCGCAACGAGCCTGTCCATTCACACTTATTGTCTGTGTCTGAGCATTCACAGCACTGAGGGGGGCAACTAAGAGAAGTAAAAAGTACCAAAAACGAGTCATATAATAATCAGAAATCTAATGGTTGAAATTTAGCAGGCTTCATCTCAATCGGTGTCCCTCCTAATACCACCATTCCCTTTATCACTACCATGCTTTCTATTTCTGTAGGCTTGATGTAATACGATGGATTAGAAACGTAGTTCGGATTACCAAAGATGCGATTGCGTAACTTTACAAATTTGGCACGTGCAGACTTTACACTGCTTTCTGGCACAGTGTAAGTAATGGCTTCTTTCACGTTTTCTACCTTACTACATTCAAAACGATGAATACTGTCGGCTGACATCGCATGAACAATCAGACCAGGCAGACCTCCTAATCGCCATGGACCAAAACGAGTGGGCAGTTTTTCGGTAAACCATGCCATCCACTCCCTTCCTCCATACGTTCCAGTTGCTTTCTGACAAGGTAGTCCGCAAATGGTATCGCGTTCGGTTAGTAACGTCCATTTTATCTCGACCATCTTTTCCGTGGTCAAATAGTGATAAGGTGGAATGGTCTCGACAGATGTTATATTTCCCTCAGGATAGTTCTGCCAAGTCGTGGGCACATAGAGTAGTTGCTCACTCCTGTCATTTTCTCCATCGTGGCGCTTCTGTCCCATAGTGCACGCCATATCTTGAGCTACTTGCAGGGTAAGCCCATAGTTCACTATATAATTTTCTCCCTTATTGTCAGAAGTTCGGCAAGTATAATCATAATGGGCAACTAAAAAAGTAGAAGCGATGCTATCTTTGACTTGTCCATAGAGCATCACAGAAAAACTCCAAGACATCAAACAGAATGTAATTTTACGTAACATTGTTAGGATTGTTGTTAAAGTTAAACTTATTGTTGCACCATACTCATACGAGCATGGTGCAACAAACTAAAATTAGGCGATGTAGCAATAACCCCCTGTGAATAATCCAATAGATCCATAGGTACAGGAGCCTTGATACCCTTCGTAATCACATGAGCCAGAGCATGAACTTTGTGAAGAGTTGAATGAGCAGGTCTTCTCGTTTGCACCACCTACAATTTCAATCATCATCTCATTGTTGAGTGGCTTGCAAGATGAAGACAAGGTGAAGTTTTTTAACTTTCTCATTTTTATTTCAGATTAAAGGTTTACTAAATAACACAAAAGTTTCCCACCCTAATAAATAGATAGAAAAATAACAGTTTATCGAATTTTCTTTGTAAATTAGTAATCGAATCGCTAAAGAACTGATTTTAAAGACAAAACAATAAAACTATTATGGAAGCAAAAATAAAGAAAATAAGTGAGTTATCCAAACGTTTGAGTGTTAAAACTCGAGTGAGTGATGATTTATTTCCTCTTTTTGGTAAGTTTGGCATCGGTCACCTGTTATCTCGCCTGTCATTACAGATGACACCATGCTTGGGGAGAATAGCTTGAGAATGCAGGGTATTAGTCGTGTTTTCAATCATGTAAGAGGCAGATGTGTATTGAGCTACAAACTGCTATTTCGTGCATTCTTTGACAGCAAGACAACCATACCCTTTGCATTTTTCATTACTCCAGACCAATTTAACAACCTATAGCTAAGTGAAAAGCACTCCGCACCAATGGTGCTTACCAACAGCACAATATGTGCTAAGCAACACTACAAGTATTTTAAAGTTTCTATAAGCAAACTTATATAAAGATGTAAAAGAATGAATACTCATCTCAAACATTCGAATAGTTTAATCATCCTTCTTAAACACAATCATTTGCGTTTCCCTAAAACTTATTGGTATATCCATAATAACCGAATGCACTTTAACGCGCCCAACCTCAGTATTCAGAGAACAAAGTATTTCTCTAAAATAATTTTGCTGTCATTACTGTCATCCAAAATCATCATATAACTTATTAGTTTACAGTGGTATTACATGAAATGTTAAAAGTGACAGCAACTTAAAATAAAAAAATACTCTTGTAAGATGTGTAATATAATCTTCCTATTCGAGTATAAAAAACACATTTACATAATCTTACCTTTATGCTTTAACCCAAGCAAATAAAGTCAATTCCAAACGTTAGTCATGTACTTTTCATCACATTTTACTATAATTTCTCCACTCTCTTTATGTTGTTTTGATTAATATTATTATCTTTGCAGTGATTATTTCGAAATAAATATCTCTGCTTATCCGAGAAAGATGAGTAGACAGTAAATTCTAATCGTATAAATGAAACAATTCAGACTGGTGGACAACGTCGTCGGATGGCTTGCATTCTTTATTGCAGCTTTCGTCTATTGTTCCACAATTGAACCGACAGCCAGTTTCTGGGACTGTCCCGAATTCATTACAACAGGCTATAAACTGGAGATTGGACACCCTCCTGGGGCACCATTCTTTATGCTTACAGCCAATCTTTTCTCACATTTTGCAAGCGACCCATCAGAGGTAGCACGGATGGTTAACACCATGAGCGCATTGCTTTCGGCAACGTGTATCATGTTCCTTTTTTGGACCATTACCCACCTCTCACGTAGACTGATTGTGCGTGATGGTGAAGCTCCTTCACTTGCAAAAACTATCGCCATCGAAGGTGCAGGCCTTGTTGGTGCACTGATTTATACTTTCAGTGACACTTTCTGGTTCTCAGCAGTTGAGGGCGAGGTATATGCCTATTCATCAGCGTTTACAGCTGTTGTTTTCTGGCTTATCTTGAAATGGGAAGATAATGCAGACAAACCTCATTCTGACCGTTGGTTGGTACTGATTACCTATATGACTGGTCTGTCAATTGGTGTGCACCTACTCAATCTTCTTTGTATTCCAGCCATTGCACTGGTTTACTATTATAAGAAGGTGCCAGATGCAAACTTGAAGGGGTCACTCTTTGCCTTGCTCCTCTCTGTAGTCCTCGTTGCAGCCGTTCTGTATGGTGTTGTTCCAGGTATTATCACAGTAGGTGGTTGGTTTGAGTTATTCTTTACGAATACACTTGGCATGCCATTCAACACGGGTACCATTATTTATATAGCCTTACTCATTGCTTCCTTCATTTGGGGCATTTATGAGACATATCAGGATCAGAACCCACGCCGTCAGAATATAGCATTCTTGGCAGCATTGGGACTGATTGGTATTCCATTCTATGGCTATGGATGGACTGCATTCTTTACTGGACTTGTCGTACTTGCACTCGTTTACGTATTGCTTCAGTGGCAGCGTCCATTAAACAAGGATGGCAAGAAACAGCGTGTTGCACTTGTATCTTCACGCATAAAGAATACAGCTTTACTTTGTATGCTGATGTTGTTTATCGGCTACTCTTCATATGCTGTAATCGTTATACGCTCAACAGCCAATCCACCAATGGATCAGAATTCACCAGAGGATATCTTTACTTTGGGTAGTTATCTGAGTCGTGACCAGTATGGTGACCGTCCATTACTCTACGGACAGGCATACTCAAGTCAACCTGCAGTTGCAGAAGATGGTATGCACTATAAGTTTGATGAGGGTGCTCCGGTTTATGAGCGTAAGGAGAAAGCGTCTAAAGACGAGAAAGACTCTTACTTCATTGTCCGTCATAAAGCAACACAGGTTTTTGAACAGAATATGTTATTCCCACGTATGTACAACCCTGGTTCTGCTGGTCTATACGAACAGTGGATGGGTGGTATTACTGGACATGATGTTGATGGCGTAAAGATGCCTACACAATGGGAAAACTTAAAGTTCTTCCTTTCTTACCAGTGTAACTTCATGTACTGGCGTTACTTCATGTGGAACTTTGCAGGACGACAGAACGATATTCAAGGTAATGGTGAACCAGAACATGGTAACTGGATTACAGGTATATCATTCATTGACAATTCGCTTTATGGTGACCAAAACTTGTTACCAGATGAGTTGAAAGCAAACAAAGGACACAACGTCTTCTATTGTCTACCATTATTGCTCGGTTTAATCGGTCTTTTCTGGCAGGCATGGCGTGGAAAACGTGGTATACAACAGTTCTGGGTCGTATTCTTCTTGTTCTTTATGACTGGTCTTGCCATTGTTATCTACTTGAATCAGACACCAAGTCAGCCACGTGAACGTGACTATGCTTATGCTGCATCATTCTATGCATACGCTATCTGGTGTGGATTAGGAGTATTGGCACTCTACGACTGGGCACGTAAACTCAAGGTTGCACCAGTATTATCAGCCTCTGTCATCTCACTTGTTTGTCTGCTTGTTCCTATCCAGATGGCATCACAGACATGGGATGACCACGATCGTTCAGGTCGATATACTTGCCGTGACTTTGGTCAGAACTATCTTAATTCATTACAGCAGAAGGGTAATCCTATTATCTTTACGAATGGTGACAACGATACCTTCCCACTTTGGTATAACCAAGAGGTTGAGGGAGTACGTACAGACACACGCGTTTGTAACCTTTCTTATCTGCAGACAGACTGGTACATCGATCAGATGCGACGTCCTGCATACAACTCACCAAGTGTACCTATCTCATGGCCACGCCTTGATTATGTAAGCGGTACAAATGAGTATGTACAGATTCAACCAGAATTCAAGGAACAAATACGAGAGTTCTATAAGCAGGATCCGGTTTCAGCAAAGGCACAATTTGGTGACAACCCATTTGAATTAAAGAATATTCTCAAGTATTGGGTACGCTCAAAGAATGCTGACAGCCATGTTATCCCTACTGACACCATCTACATGACTATCGATAAGGAGGCTGTTCGTCGCAGTGGTATGATGCTTCCAGGTGATTCTATTCCAGATCGAATGGTTATCTCATTGGCAGGAAAACAAGCTTTATACAAGAATGACTTGATGATGCTTGAGATGATTGCTAACTGTAACTGGACACGTCCTCTCTATGTAGCTGTAACCGTTGGAGCTGAGAACTTTATGAACTTAGGTGAAAACTTCATTCAAGAAGGTCTCGTAAATCGTATTACTCCATTCTCTACAATGGACAATGCAAATTCTACAGGCATCAATATGCGTAACTTCGATACAGAGAAGACTTATGATGTCATGATGAATCGCTTCAAATGGGGTGGCCTTAGCAAGCCAGGGCTTTACATCGATGAAACTGTAGCTCGTATGTGCTATACACATCGTCGTGAGATGGCTGACCTTGCACTTCATCTCATTGCAAAGGGTGAGAAGGCTAAAGCGTTGAAAGTATTACAGAAGGCTGAGAAGGAAATACCAAGCTATAACGTGCCAATCAGCTACATGAGTGGTTCATCAGATATGGCACGTGCATACGCATTACTTGGTCAGAAAGTAAAGGCACGCCAGATGTATGATGAGTTGTGGAAGATTTCACTTCAGTATGTAAACTACTATTTGAGTCTTGATCCTCGTCTCTTCAATATGTCTCAGAGTTCATGTAAGATGAATTTCCAGATTATGATGAATCTTGTTAACGAGAATGAGCAAGCTGATCGTGAATGGGCAAACAAACATGCAGCCCAGCTTGACAATCTTTTTGTAAGATTCAAAAATAGAGGTGGTGCATTGATGTAGGATTACTATAATCCTATTAAAGAGATTCAAAACTAAAAGCCAGAATCTGGTTGTCCTTAAAGACAGCCAAACTCTGGCTTTTTGCTTTACACTATCCGCTCTTAGCTTTACACAAACAGAATCTTAGTCGAATAGACGATAATAATATTAAAGTACAAATTCTTTCTCAGTCATTGAGAAAAGAGTTTAGGGATGTATTGAATAATATGCTAATAGAACAACCTGCACGTTGGCTACGTATCTTTTATCCACACGCTCTTTGGCGTATGGACAAAAACGATCACTCCGTTTATCTCACATTTGATGATGGACCAATACCCGAAGCAACACCATTTATCCTCGACATACTTGACCAATTCAATGCAAAGGCAATGTTCTTCATGGTTGCTGACAATGTAAGAAAACATCCAGAAATCTATGAGGAAGTAATACGTCGTGGACATAAAGTGGGGAATCATACTTATCATCATCTTGGTTCTTTCAAACACTGGACACTAACCTATGCTGTAGATGTTACTAAGGCAGATGCACTTCTCAACACTCCTTATTTCCGCCCACCACACGGATGGTTACGCCATACAGTATATTGGTGGGTAAAACAAAATTATCGTGTTGTTATGTGGGACCTTGTAACACGTGATTATTCTAAATGGTTATCAGCTGCAGATGTTGTAAACAATGTAAAGCGATATGCTCGTAATGGGTCTATCATCACATTTCATGACTCTCTCAAAAGTATTGACAAGCTTCGTACAGCACTCCCTGAATCATTGCAATGGCTTAAAAACCAAGGTTATGAGTTTAAAGTCTTCCCTGATGACCCTGCCGAAACATTTTAATCACACATACCTCTATGATATAAAAAATAAAAATATTGTGGTAGTAGTTTATGTTTCTCCTTTAACTATCATCTAATTACCCCCTTTCTTTCTATAAGGAAATTTAATCTCATTATATGTCATCAATAGATGCTTTAAGCCCTAACATGAATAAGGAAGATTCAATTGTCGTCCAATCATCAACAATAAAATCTTTAGCACACTCCATGGGATTCTTTGCTTGTGGTATAGCAAAGGCAGCACCTGTTGATGAAGCTGTAGCACAGAAATATCGTAAATGGCTGGAGAATGGTGAAGAGGCTTCAATGGCATATATGACAAATTACTTAGAGAAACGACTTGACCCACGACTTCTCGTTCCTGGTGTACGGAGTATCGTTTCACTTGCTCTCAACTATGCTCCAGCTCAACAGCTACCTAAAGACGAGTATCAAATAGCAGCATATGCACTTGGTTTAGATTATCATGACCTAATGAAGCAAAAGATGAGGGAATTAGCAATAAAGATAACAGAACTGTGGCAACTCCCCAAACAAGAAGAAGGCGAAGAACCCTCAGTACGTTGCTTCTGTGATACAGCTCCTGTCCTTGAACGTTATTGGGCACAGAAGGCAGGGCTTGGATGGGTAGGCCGCAATCATCAGCTCATCATTCCTCATGCAGGTTCTATGTTCTTTTTGGGTGAGATTTTCTTACCTTTTGATGTTGATGTATACGATGAAGCGATGTCAAACCGATGTGGAAGTTGCCATCGTTGTATTGATGCCTGCCCTACTCGTGCAATCATCCCTGATGAAGATTTCCATGCCGAACGATGTCTTTCATATCAACTGATTGAAAATCGTGGAGAACTAACTGACGAAGCAAAAAGCCACATGGGTGATACGATATATGGCTGTGATCGATGCCAAACTGCATGCCCTTGGAATCGCTTTGCAACACCTAATACAGAACCAGCTCTCCAACCTAAGCCTGAGCTTCTCAGCATGAGCAAAGAGAAGTGGCACAATCTAACAGTCGAAGATTATCAACGGTTATTTAAAGGATCTGCTGTTAAGCGGGTTAAATTCGAGGGGCTGAAAAGAAATATTATGGTAAAGGAAAAATAAGTAATTCCTTAGATATATGTAGTAACAAAGGCTCTCTAACAAGAGATATTACCATACTTCCTACAAGAATAAGTTTATTTTTAATTTGCTGTCACTTTTAACACTTCATGTATCTATACTGTAAGCCAAGGCATTAGATGACAACATTGAATGACAGAAGTGACAGTAAAATTAGTTTTAAGAAAAAACACCTTGTTATCAGTACTCAGTGGTAAAGTGTATTGATTATTTCAGAGCTATCAACAGTTTAAGAAAAAGGATACGAAAAAAATAAGAATTTTGCAAAACTCACAAAAGAAGTGAGCAAGAGAGAATAAGCTACTATTATATCTACCACCAACGACTTTAATAGTAACATTTGTTCCCACTTTCTAACTTGGCATCAACTTTGTAGCATTTAATATAGAGAAATAAAACAAAATATTATAAATCAAATAAAGAAGATACAAACATGGCTAAAGTAGAAAAAGGAATTGTTTTCACTTCAAACAATGTGATTGATTATGCAGAAGGTGGCGTAGTAAGTAAAGAATTGGTACACAGCAATGCTGGTAGTGTTACTTTGTTCAGTTTCGATGCTGGCCAAGGACTTTCAGAGCATACCGCACCATTCGATGCTTTCATTCAGGTTGTTGATGGAAAAATGGAATTGACCGTTGAAAACATAAAGCACGTGATTAGTGCTGGCGAAAGTTTCATCATTCCAAGTGGTGCACCTCACTCTGTGAATGCACCTGAGAGATTCAAGATGATTATAACAATGATTAGAGGGTAGGGTTGAAGTTTACGAGTTAACGAGTTGACGAGTAAACAAGTTGCTTGATAGAATAGTTAATTAGTTGACGAGTTAACAAGTAAACAAGTTGTTGATAGAATATAGCTAATTAGTTGACAAGTTAACGAGTAAACAAGTTGCTTGATAAGATATAGGCAGTAAGTTGACAAGTTACTTAATAATAAGATTTATAAGAACTTATTAGTTGGTTAATAAAACGAGTTGGCAAGTTGAAATGATTAAAAGGGATTGAATCCTTCTTATCAAACAACTTATCAACTCGTTTACTTGTTCACTCGTTAACCTATCTAATATCTTCTACTTCACAATAGCTTGATAATCCTTTTCAAATGAACGAGGATGGCGACCTATTAAAACAGTATTCAATAAACAGTTAGCAACCAATTCTTCATTTGTAAGGTCAACCTTAGGTTCTTTCTTAACTTCCTTACCAAGAAGAACTTCCCACGGGCCATTAAAGTCATGGTCATCTGCTCCATAGAACATCTCATTTGTATCGGGGTCCTCCATTAACTGATAACGAATCTGCTTCTTTGATGCAACAGGGTTAAGCGTTAACAATAAATTGTATGCATTACCAAACTGCACACGCAAATGGCGACCTTTAGGAAACATAAGTCCTATCTGTGGATAAATTTCATCAAACTCGTAAGCTTGGAATAACTCTTTTAGCTTCATAGATAATGTTGTAATATATTATCAATTAATACTTTCGACACACCATTGCAATGATGCAGACGAACCATTATAAATGCAAAGTTACATTATTTTTTTGATACACTTGCAAGTTAGAACATTAATTCGTATATTTGCAGCGTATCACTAACCAGGGGTTCATTTATAGAAAATGATTCCCCATAAACATTCAATACACATGAGAAGAGACCAAGAAATTTTTGACCTTATTGAGATGGAACACAAACGCCAGCTCAAAGGTATGGAGCTGATTGCATCAGAGAATTTCGTCAGTGACGAAGTTATGCAAGCCATGGGATCTTACCTAACTAACAAGTATGCAGAAGGTTATCCTGGCAAACGCTACTACGGTGGTTGCCAAGTGGTTGACCAAGTTGAAACGCTTGCTATTGAGCGTGTTAAGCAGCTCTTTGGTGCTGAATATGCCAACGTGCAGCCTCACTCTGGCGCACAGGCTAACCAAGCTGTGTTGCTTGCCGTATTAAAGCCAGGCGACACCTTTATGGGACTCGACCTTGACCAGGGTGGTCATCTCTCTCATGGTAGTGAGGTGAATACATCTGGTATCCTTTATAACCATGTAGGCTATACGCTGAATCCCGAAACAGGTCGTGTTGACTATGACGAGATGGAGCGTCTTGCACGTGAACACAAACCAAAGCTTATCATCGGTGGTGGTTCTGCTTACAGCCGTGAATGGGACTATAAACGTATGCGCCAGATTGCTGACGAGGTTGGTGCTTTACTGCTGATTGATATGGCTCACCCTGCTGGTCTTATCGCTGCAGGTCTGCTTGATAACCCTGTAAAGTATGCACATATTGTTACTACAACAACCCACAAGACACTTCGTGGTCCTCGTGGTGGCATTATCCTTATGGGCAAGGACTTCGATAACCCTTGGGGCTTGACAACTAAGAAAGGCGATTTGAAACCAATGTCTATGCTCTTTAATTCTGCTGTATTCCCTGGAAATCAGGGTGGACCATTGGAGCATGTGATTGCAGCTAAGGCTGTAGGCTTCGGTGAGAATCTTCTGCCAAGTTGGAAGGAATATGCTATGCAGGTGAAGAAGAATGCATCTGTTCTCGCTCAGGCACTTGTTGAGAAAGGCTTTAGCATTGTTAGCGGTGGCACAGACAACCACTCTATGCTCCTTGACCTACGTCAGAAGTACCCAGACCTTACTGGCAAGGTTGCAGAGAATGCACTTGTTGCTGCTGATATCACAGCCAACAAGAACAAGGTACCATACGATGAGCGTTCTGCGTTCCAGACCAGCGGTCTGCGCCTTGGAACAGCTGCTATGACAACACGTGGTTGTAAGGAAGATATGATGCTACTCTGTGCAGACCTCATTGACGAGGTATTGTCAGATCCAGAGAACGAGCAGGTTATCAAGCGCGTACGTGAGAAAGTGAATGAGACTATGAAGGATTATCCTCTCTTCGCTTACTAAGCATAAGACATACAAAAGATACTATACACAAAAGAGGTGTGCCAATTATTTGGTACACCTCTTTTCATAAAAGCTTTCCAGTAACCCGCATTATCAATTAGTGCTTTAGGTATTCATTATAACGAGCATGATGTCCACCCCAAACTCCCATATTCAATTACTATACTATTGCTCGGCACACGTCGTGTTAAGGCTCAGCACACGTCGTGCGGTTGGTAAACACCAATAGTGCTAAGCACTAAACACAATACAAGATGTTAGCAAAATCTGATATACCAAACGGCTTATGTGTGATCAGAGCAATACTGAGATAACACATAAGCCGTGTTGTGTTTTTTTTTAATATAATCTCATTCAAGAGAATGAAAACAAAACTTATATTCCCCTACTCTCCCGTATAGAATTTAATAAGCTTTGTAAGTCCTAAATTGCAAGCAGGACAGAATTCAGGATGCATATTCGTACGCATACGGCAGTCTGGGTATGCACGATAAACACCATGCTGTGAATAACCAGCAGGCTCGTAAGCACCTACTTTCCACTTATCATAACGCGCATTGGGTTTATCAAGATCAGCTGGCTGAGGAGTTGGCACTGGTGTCTTCTTATTAATAAGATTCTCCCATTTTCCATGGAAATCAACTAAGGTTGTGAGGTTAGGTTCCCAAGGCTCTACGTCTGTTGGATACATATTAATCTGCTCCTTTTCGTATGCATATTCGTCGCCCAAACCAGCAAAAGAATGACCAAACTCGTGTACAACAACTGGCTTAAAATAAGGGTTACGCACCATAGAAAGGTTGTAAGAGTTCAGAATACCACCGCCGCCATACTTCTCTGTATTTACAAGTACGATGATATGCTCATAAGGTGTACCAGCCAACCAATCGTGCAACTCCTTTAGATGCAACGTTGTCAGATAACGGTCACTGTAGAATGTATCAAAATGTGAATGAAGAGCCGTATTCTTCCAAATACCCTTTGAAGGCTCTGAGGTACCACTTTCCATAGATGGTGACTTAACAGCTACAACATTAAAGCGTTGACGCAATGACTTAAATGGCTCATGTGCAAAAAGAGCTTCATTAGCAGTGCGACAGTCTTCTATAAAGTTTGCCATCTCCGCCTCTGTATATCCCTCTGCAACATAAGCAATATGAATACAACGTGTTGTATCTGCCGCCTTCTGCAATGTTTCATAAGGTGTAACAGAACGCTCACCAATGTGTCGGATAAGAATATCCTTTGGATTAACCGTATGACTCATAGACACTGTCACCTCACGACGATTATTTCGTAGTTCAACTGTAATGTCTACAGAATCCTTTGGGAAAGGAACGAGAAAGACATTTTCAAATGCTTTACCAGAAGGTTTCTTTGCCTCATCATACGTCAACCATTCCTGAAAAAGTGTTGAGAATGAATTTCGATAAATAACCTTTTGTGTACGATGGTCACGAACAATAACTTGACCATTTCCTTCGACAGGTACCTCAGCCAATCGTTCATGCTTACCATACCATCGTGGTATGCGTGACAACTCGTCTACAGCAATGGCCTGATGCTTAGCATTACCAGAAAAAATGTAATCAAGACGAAGCGTTGCATCCTCAAAGTAATGATTAAAATCCTGTGCTGCGGCAGTTAGCGTGACAGCCAAGAACAAGAGCGTGATAATTTTTTTCATAAGGTTATAATGAATTAGGTTTCTACATTATGATCTATTACATCAATCATGAACAGGCATTTGTATAGCTTTACGCCTATTCTCAATTAGATAAATATCATACCATATATTATCGAATACAAAGTTATCAATAATAATGAAAAAGTCAAAACGAAATACCATAAATCACAACTGAAAAACACATAAATTATAAAACAATAAACAACAAATAATCGTCTCAGCCAGAATAAAGTCCGCATTTAACCCAAATCGTTCATTAGCCACAAAATGTATAGTTCTTTTTACTATGGTATGTTACCTAATAAGCGATTTGACTTTAAAAACTAATAATATAATTTACTATCCTTATAACCTAAATATATATCGCTTAACTACAAAACTAATAACAAAAACATAAATCAAAAATTTGGCTGTTTGTTTTTTTTAATGTAACTTTGCACCGCAATACCGCCGATATGGCTCAGTTGGTAGAGCAACGCATTCGTAATGCGTAGGTCCCCGGTTCGAGTCCGGGTATCGGCTCCATTTGCGGAATTAGCACATCGGTAGTGCACGGGCTTCCCAAGCCTGGGAGGCGGGTTCGATTCCCGTATTCCGCTCACCGATTATTAGATATAAAAATAAGGACAGCTTTCTTAAGTTGTCCTTATTTTTATTATAAGAAGATTCAGAAGCAGCTAAACAGTGATTTTTGGCTAAATCATGCTGCTTCAATTAGACACTACTACTAATCCCAACCTTTAATTTCTACAATATTATAATCAACATATTTCTTATCAACAACGATAATGAAAAATGGTTGTGTAAAGTAGGTTTGTGCCTTTCCTTGTTCTAACTTATATTGCAATTCAAGATGCTTCTTCTTTAAAGTCAATGAAAGAGGTGCCAAATCTGTCTTCCGATTTGTTTGCGGAAGAATATAAGCAATTGCAAAGTTCTTATTAAAATCAATCTTGGTTGGTTCACCGCCCTTACCCATAAAAGCTGCCTCACCAAACTCTTTTACAAGAGTCTCCTGTGAAGTAATCTTCTTTATTATCGGTTTGGTCTCATTACCAATATGAAAATAATTACGAGCTTCTGTATAATTTACAATATTAGATTTCTCTATCCCCATTTTAGAAGTGCCACATGAAGATAACAACAACATTGTAGCTGCAAAAGCAAGCAAAAGTTTCTTCATCATAATATAATTACTATCAAATATTTTTATAAACACTATACTTCTCTAAGTGAATATGAAAGAGTCACTTAAGTAGTTTTTACATCAATTGTGACTGACATTTTACCAATAACATCTGTCAGCAAAGACAAAAGTAATTAAATTATGTCATATTATCACTTTTGAGCAATTAAAATTAGTTAATTTAACACATGGCACATCTTTTGCTTGTATAAGATTGTGCAAAGAATGATTCAATGCACGAATTTATTAACAAAATAGAATAAAATATGGCACATGGACATGACGTACTCCATATGATGGAGGGTAATAGTTATGAAACAAAAGAAGATTTAGTAAAGGCAATTATAGAACACTTCGGTGAAGAGGAGCGTTTTCATACTTGTTCTGTAGACGGAATGAACGCTGAGGAATTAGTAGATTTCTTGACAGAACGTGGTAAGTTTATGCCTGCCAAGGGGGGATTCACTGTTGATACAACTAAGATTTGTAATCACTAAGACAGTGAAAAATTGAGGTGAAAAATATAATAAACTTTAGAGTTGAATCTAAAAACATTTGATTATGATTAAAATATATGGAATGAATACTTGTCCAGACTGTATTGCAGTTGACAAGCATGTAGAAGGTGACAACCGTTACGAGGTAATTGATATTGGCTCACATATAAAGTATCTTAAAGAATTCCTCCGTCTTCGTGATAACAACGCTGTATTTGACGAGGCAAAGAAGCATGGCTATGCGGGCGTACCTTGTTTTGTACTTGAGGATGGTACAGTAACACTATCACCAGAAGAAGCTGGTATCAACCTTAACGATGCCCCAGCAGCAGCTTCATGCCGCATTGATGGCTCTGGCTGCTAACAAAATAAATAGAATAAAATTAAAGGCCCTCGACAATTCATGGAAACAACTTCATGAATTGCGAGGTTTTTTTCTATTCATGTATATTACTGACATATATCAGAACTGCTAATGAATTTGTAACATAAAAAGCACCCCCATATAGGAGTGCTTTCTATAATAATTCAAATAAATTCAAACTTTACTTTGCATAAGCAACAGAACGAATCTCACGAATAACCGTAATCTTAACCTGTCCTGGATAGGTCATTTCATTCTGTATCTTCTCTGCAATCTCAGAACTGAGCTTCTCGCTTTCTGCATCATCCATCTTATCAGCACCAACGATTACACGGAGTTCGCGACCAGCCTGAATAGCATAAGTCTTTGTTACACCTGGATAACTCATTGCAATCGCTTCAAGATCATTCAGACGCTTGATATAAGCTTCCACAATCTCACGACGAGCACCTGGACGAGCACCAGAGATGGCATCACATACCTGAACAATTGGTGCAAGAAGTGTGGTCATCTCAACCTCATCGTGGTGAGCTGCAATGGCATTGCAAATATCTGGTTTCTCCTTATACTTCTCAGCAATCTTACCTCCATAAAGAGCATGTGGTAAATCTGTCTCTTCGTCTGGTACCTTACCAATATCATGCAATAAGCCTGCACGCTTTGCCTTCTTTGGATTCAAACCTAACTCACTTGCCATAACAGCACAAAGATTTGCTGTTTCACGGGCATGCTGCAAAAGGTTTTGACCATATGAAGAACGATATTTCATCTTACCTACAATACGAATCAATTCTGGATGAAGACCATGAATACCGAGGTCGATAGCTGTTCGCTTACCTGTTTCAATGATCTCATTATCAAGTTGTTTCTTAACCTTAGCAACAACTTCTTCGATACGTGCTGGGTGAATTCGTCCATCAGCAACAAGCTGATGAAGTGCCAAACGACAAATCTCACGACGAACAGGATCAAAAGCTGAAATAACAATAGCTTCTGGAGTATCATCAACAACAATCTCAACACCTGTTGCAGCCTCTAAAGCACGAATATTACGACCTTCACGACCAATAATACGTCCCTTCACCTCATCACTATCAATATGGAAAACACTTACTGAATTCTCAATAGCAGTTTCGGTTGCAACACGCTGGATTGTCTGAATAACTATTTTCTTAGCCTGCTGATTAGCATTAAGCTTTGCTTCATCAACAATCTCATTAATATATGAGGCAGCGTCAAGCTTTGCTTGATCCTTCAAACTTTCAATCAAACGCTTCTTAGCTTCTTCAGAACTAAGACCAGAGAGTTCCTCGAGTTTCATTCGCTCCTGCTCCTGCATCTTCTCAAGATCCTGCTGCTTAATCTGCAGTAGCTTCTTCTCATTATCAACACGCAACTGCTGCTGATCAACATCCTGCTTACGACGATTAATCTCTTCTTGACGTTGATTCAATGCAACCTCACGCTGCTTCAAGCGATTCTCACCCTGCTGAATCTTCAATGTGCGCTGTTGAACCTCTTTCTCGAGTTCACTTTTCTTATTAAGAAACTTCTCCTTAACTTCAAGAAGTTTCTTTTCTTTAATTACCTCTGCAGCTTTCTCTGCTTTATCCATTGTATCTTTGTATTTTCCAGTTAAGATATAACGGAAAATAGCAAATCCACCAGCACATCCTGCTGAAAGGCATACCACAGCTATTATAACTGTTACTATTGGACTCATTGATTCTTTTTATGATTTAAATTAAATATTCTCACTATTACTTCAGTGCATCTTCAATTTCTGAAGTGAGTTTACTGAGAATATCATTAAATGGAGCAGTATCATTACGTACACCTTCTTTCTTATATCGCAATGCAATATCCAACATAGCCATATAAATAATGTCCTTATCCCCCTTCTTACCCTTAAAAAGAGTTGAATAAGTATTAATTGTGTCGGTAATAAGCTTGGCTGCCGAACGATAATACTCCTCATCCTCTCGTGGAACGTTTACGGAGAGTTCTGCATCATAGACATGCAATCTTATATGTAACTTATCGTCTGCCATTATATTCTGTTTTATTTCTCACTTAGAAGTGTAATACACTTATTTACATCTCGGATAAGTTTGGCAACACGCTTTTGTGCAGTTTCCATATCACCATCCGTAACTTCAAGCATTTTAGCCATCTTCAACGAGTTATAATCAGCTTCTGCTTGAGATAACTCATCCTGCAGTTGCTTTATCTCCTGTTCACGTTGGTCGACAAGCGCATATAACTCGTCATTTTCCTTCTTCAGTGCTTCGTACTGAAGGATCATCTGACGAACACGCGTCGCAAACGTATTCAGAATCTTCTCATTTGCATTCATAGCTAATCTATTCGTTTTGGCTACAAAATTACATTAAAGTTTCTATTTAAGCAAATATATGCTTAATTATTTTGACTCTGTCTCTTCTGCAGGTTTAGGTTCCTTCTTAGCAAGTGAAACTACTTGATAAACGAAGTCTGTAGTCCATTTACGACTAAATCCAAGACGCTGATTATACTGACGAACAGACATAACAGCCTTAATAACGCCAGGGTCTGAAAAACTATTTTTATCGTATATGTCATTTACAGTCTTCTCCGTCATCGTATAGATAGCTTTCTTGAAAAAGCCAGGAACCCGCAACTTAAACTTCATCAAATTACCCACAAGCATCATCAAATCTTGTGTGAAACCTTGGAACTGATAAAGATAAGGCTGAATATCCTGCATCTTCTTACAATTCTTTTTGATGCTTGCATCTATCTCATCAAAGAAGTTATCATCAACATTATAAATATTTTTCATAGTCTTTCGCACACTTGCTTTTTCGCCAGGTCCCAACTTATTATTCAACGTAGGGACACGAAAAGTCTGCTTGTAGGTACGTAAATCTGGAAGCATTGCTAAATTATTGATACCCAAACGAGTTGCAAGCACTGCTTGAAAATAAACTCGAACAAGTGTCATATAGTCCTCCATACCACCAGTCTTTGACTGTGTAGCATCATTCTTCCCAAAGAGTTTTGATAAGAATCCCATATCTTTTGTTTAAAGTTTTAAAGTTATTAAGATGAACTTTTATTTTTTACTCGATTGCAAAGTTAATAAAAAAACATGAAATTCACCTATTAAGTAAATGATTTCTCATTTTCACAGCTTTTAATTAAATTAAATTTATTACCTTTGCAATCAAGATAGCAATATTGCAAATGAAAGCGTGTAACGACAAATACTTAACGAAAGGATTGGTTGTCCTCAATGATTTGTTCATATTGAGTACAGCCCTATTACCACCCATATTTGCACTTAAAGCACATATGGTAGGATACGACTATAGGTATTTAGCGTTAAAGCATATAAAGATAAACAATAACTACTAATTTAAAACAGATATCAAACCATACTATTATGAAAGGAATAGTTCTCGCTGGCGGTTCAGGCACACGCCTCTACCCTATCACAAAAGGAATAAGCAAGCAGCTTATACCAATTTACGATAAACCAATGATTTACTATCCAGTATCAGTTTTGATGCTGGCTGGAATTAAAGAGATTCTAATCATCTCTACCCCATTTGACTTACCAGGCTTTAAACGTCTTTTAGGAGATGGAAGTAGCTTTGGAGTACGCTTTGAATACGCAGAACAACCTTCACCAGATGGCCTTGCGCAAGCATTTATCATAGGCGAGAAGTTTATTGGCAATGATTCTGTTTGCTTGGTTTTGGGAGATAATATTTTCTATGGAGCAGGATTCAGTTCATTATTACAAAATAGCGTACAAATGGCTGAAAGAGAGAACAAAGCTACAGTATTTGGCTATTATGTAAATGATCCCGAGAGATATGGTGTTGCTGAATTTGATAAGACTGGAAAATGTCTTAGCATAGAAGAAAAGCCCGAACATCCAAAGAGTAACTATGCTGTTGTAGGACTTTACTTCTACCCTAATAGTGTTGTTGAGATTGCGAAGAATATTAAACCATCTCCACGAGGAGAGTTAGAGATTACAACTGTCAATCAGTGCTATCTTAAAGAAGATAATTTAATGGTACAAACTCTACAACGTGGTTTTGCATGGCTTGACACTGGTACACATGACAGTTTGTCGGAGGCAAGTACTTTCATTGAATGTATCGAGAAACGACAAGGACTTAAGGTTGCATGCTTGGAAGAAATAGCATACAAAAAAGGCTGGATAACCACAGAAAAGCTTCGAGAAGAAGCACAACCAATGATTAAGAACAACTATGGTAAATATCTCCTTCAACTTGCTGAGGAGAAGAGTAACCCCAAATAAATTCCTTACTGAATAATAAGAAAAGTAATAATATATGGAAGAAACAACTAAATTAGAGCAAGGGAAGGAACTTGAAGTTAATGAAGGTAACTCCTCCTTTGATTTTGCCACCTTGTATCGAACCATCGTACTCAACTGGTACTGGTTCGTACTGTCATTAATTATTTTCGGTAGCTTAGGAGCAATCTATCTTAGATATGCCACACCAATGTATCAGGCTACTGCAAAGTTGCTGATCAAAGACGAAAGTAATAGCAATAGACGTGGTTCCTCTTTACAGAACATGTCAAATCTTGGTATTATCTCAAACTCAACTGGTATTGATAACGAGATGGAGATTCTGACATCACACTCTATTGCTGAAGATGCTATTAGAGACTTGAAGTTATATGTCAACTACTCAACAAAGGGAAGAGTAAAAGACATTATTCTTTATCGCAATCAACCTCTTAACGTTGATGTAGACCAGGCTCATCTTGAGAGATTGAATGCTCCCATTAACTTGAGCATAACAAGAGACAGTTTAACATATACTGTTACTGGAACTTACTATGTATTAACTAACGACAACTCAAATGAAGGTCCATACTCTATTAATAGAAAGTTCACCAGCCTTCCTGCAACAATAGCTACTCGTGCTGGTATTATTACTATTAGTTCTAATTATGGACATTCATTAAAGAATGCAGATGTACTTAATGTAAGCATTCTCTCACCAAGAATGGCATCCAATAAGTATGTCAACGAACTTCAAGTTGCACAGACAGCAAAATCAACCTCTATTGCGCAGCTGCAGCTTACAGACGAAGTACCACAGCGTTCTCTTGATTACTTGAAGCAGTTAGCAATTGTATATAACCGTCAAGCAAATGAGGACAAGAATACCATTGCACTTCGTACAGACAAGTTCATCAATGACCGTTTGGGTAAGATTAATGCCGAACTGGGCAAGACCGAAGGTCAGTTGCAGAACTATAAACAGCAAAATGGTATTGTAGAGTTGAAGATGAATGCAGGTAACTCTGTAGCAAATCAGAACAACTCAGAATTAAAGCTTGCAGAGGTTGAGACACAGATTGAATTGTTCAATACAATTGCAAGAGAGGTCGAGAGCTCATCTCGTAATCTTTCTCAAGTAATTCCTTCTAATGTAGGTTTGGATGACCAAAGTTCTACATCTCTGATTAACAAATATAACGAGTTAGTACTTGAGCGTAATCGTTTACTTCGTAGTGCTTCAGAAAGTTCTCCTGTTGTAGAGCCTCTTACAGCACAAATTCGTGAGCTGAATGGTAACATTCGTCGTGCGATTGGTGCTGCACGTCAGAACCTACAGATTCAGCGTGATGCAGTTTTGTCACAAGTTAATAAGTTTAATGAACAGGTTGCTGAGACTCCACAGCAGGAACGAATGCTGACACAGATTGACCGTCAGCAGGAAGTAAAGTCTGGTTTGTACCTGATGTTACTCCAAAAGCGTGAGGAAAACAACATTTCTTTGGCAGCAACAGCCGATAAAGGTAAACTTATTGATGACCCACAGTTGTTAGGTAAGATTAGTCCAAAGTCAACATCAATTATGCTTGTTGCTTTACTAATTGGCTTAGCACTTCCAGTATTAATAATCCTTATCTTACAATTCTTCCGTTATAAGATTGAAGGCCATGACGATGTTGCTCGCCTTACCAAGTTACCAATCATTGCAGACGTTGCTATTGCAAGTAATAAGGCGAAGGGTAAAGCAGATATCGTTGTACATGAAAACCAGAACAACCAGATGGAAGAAATCTTCCGTTCAATGCGTACTAACCTTCAGTTTATGCTTAAGGAAGGACAGAAGGTTGTACTCTTCACTTCATCTACTTCTGGTGAGGGTAAGACCTTTAACGCAGCTAACCTCTCTGTAAGTTTCGGTCTCTTAGGAAAGAAAGTTATCTTAGTTGGTCTTGACATTCGTCGTCCACGTTTGGCAGAGTTGTTCGGTATCAACGATCACAAGCATGGTATTACAAACCTTCTTATAAAGGATAATCCAACGATAGAAGATATACAGGAGCAGATTTTGCCTTCAGGAGTTAATAAGAATCTTGATCTCCTCATGGCAGGTCCAATTCCTCCAAACCCAGCAGAGCTTATTGCACGTAAGTCATTAGATATTATCATTAATCTCTTGAAGGAGAAATATGATTATATCATGATTGATACCGCACCAGTCGGTCTTGTTACAGATACTCTTCAGATTGCACGCGTTGCAGATGCTACCATCTATATGTGTCGTGCAGACTATACTCCAAAGTCAAGCTTCAACTTGATCAATGCGCTTGCAAACGAGAACAAGTTCCCTAACATGGCAATCGTTCTTAACGGTATTGATATGTCTAAGAGAAAGTATAGCTATTACTATGGCTATGGTGGTTACGGTAAGTATGGTAGATATGGTAGGGCAAGCTACGGTACAAGCTATGGACAATATGGGAACTATGGCAATTATGGTAACTATGCTAACAGCCACTATGGTAATAAGCACGATGACTCTGTAAAGAGATAAACTCAAAATCAAGAGAAAAATTCTTAACAGACAATGATTATTGCAGTTGATTTCGATGGAACCATCGTAGAACATAGATATCCAAAAATCGGTAGCGAAATTCCTTTCGCTACCGATACACTTAAAATGCTGATTAAAGACGGTCACCAACTTATCTTATGGAGTGTCAGAGAAGACGAATTACTTCAAGAGGCTGTTGATTGGTGTCATGAGCGTGGTGTAGACTTTTGGGCAGTAAATAAGGATTATCCTGAAGAAGAAAAAGATAAGAATAATCATTTTTCCAGAAAGTTAAAGGTAGAAATGTTTATCGATGACCGTAATCTTGGTGGCTTACCAGACTGGGGAACTATCTATCAAATGATTACTAATAACGAAACATGGGAAAGTCGTAACTTTGTACATCGTTCGTTTGAAGATCATAAACCACCTAAGAAAAAGCACTGGTGGAATTTCTAACAAATTAAATAGGATACTCTACAAGGGTATCCTATTTTATTTGTACTATAACTTACCAACAACACTACGTGTGCGAAGCGTCAGCACAACATGTGCTGAGCATTAACACAATATGTGCTAACTTACAACACATGCATAAAGAACAAATTATGGGGGACGTTATAGCAAAAGAATATATTGGAAAACATTAACCCAAATCGGTCATTAGTGCCTAAACATATTCGTTTTTATCGAGCAGATTGTTTGGCTTTATAACGCAGGCGTACGGGCTACGTCAAGTTAAAAAGACGGACAAAGATGCCGATAAGAAAATAAAAGATATTAGGAAACAATACCATAGTAATAAGAATTATACATATTGTGGTCTAATGACCGATTTGGGTTAAAACAAGCCTATACAGTAAGAACTTGCCAAACTATAATAAGTTTCAATAAAAAAGATGTATCAAATATATTCATAGAATTACAATATATTTGATACATCCCTTATCAGAATATGTTCAGGTTTTAATAAACCTATTTTGATTAAAGTTTACCAGCTTCACCCAAATAACTATCCTTAAAACCAAGAAAGTAAAGTACACCATCTAAACCGATAGTAGTAATATTTTGTTCAGCATTAGCTTGTACACGTGGTTTAGCATGAAAGGCAATACCCAAGCCAGCTTCAGAAAGCATAGAAAGATCGTTAGCACCATCACCAACAGCTATAGTCTGAGCGAGATTAACCTTCTCTACTTGTGCTAATAACTTCAATAACTCAGCCTTACGTTTACCATCAACAATATCACCAAGATAGCGCCCTGTAAGTTTATTATCCTCATCTATCTCAAGTTCATTAGCATATACATAATCAATACCATACTTGCGCTGTAGATACTCTCCAAAATAAGTAAAGCCACCACTTAATATGGCTATCTTATATCCACACTGCTTCAAAACAGTCATTAAGCGATCAACACCCTCTGTTATAGGCATTGTTTCGGCAATATCCTTCATGACATCAGCATCGAGCCCCTTCAACAAAGCAACTCGTTCTGTAAAGCTTTTCTTAAAATCAATTTCACCACGCATTGTACGTTCAGTAATAGCAGCAACCTGCTCTCCTACCCCAGCACGTTTTGCTAATTCGTCAATACATTCTGTCTGAATAAGTGTAGAGTCCATATCAAAACATATTAGACGGCGCATACGCCTGTACATATTGTCTTTCTGCAAAGAAAAATCAATTCCTTGCTCGTGACTCATCTGCATGAGGTCAGCCTGCATCTGTCTATAGTCTTTAGGGGTACCACGCAATGAAAACTCTATACATGCTCTGACATTTTGATTACTTTTACGAATACTCTGACGCCCTGTCAAGCGAAGAATAGAATCTATATTCACACCTTGCTCTGTAATCACCCGAGTAGCCTTCTCGATATTACGAGCTGATAAAGACCTACCAATAATCGTGAGAATATAACGATTTTTTCCTTGTCTATTAACCCAATCTTCGTATTCATCATCTGTTACAGGAGCAAAACCGATATTTACACCAAGTTCCGTAGCCTTGAATAACAGTTCTTTCATTACCTGCCCGGCACCCTGATCATCAATACGAATAAGAATACCAAGTGATAAAGTAGAATGGATATCAGCTTGACCAATATCTAAAATATGGGCATTATAACAAGCAAGAATAGACATCACCGCTGTTGTTAATCCTGGTCTATCTTGTCCTGTTATACGTATAAGTATTTGTTCCTCTCTTTTTACGTTTGCTTCGTTCATAATATGTTTTTTACAGATACAAAAGTAATCATTTCTGACGAAGTAAACAAATAGCAATTATCATTTATCGGTTACAATAAGTAAGAATCACAAAAATAAGCATGAAACCCGTATAATTGCTCTATTGGGACAATGCGGAACGTTTAAACAAAATAAAAAAACGCACTTAAACTCATAGAGCAAGTGCGTTCCTAAAATCAATTATAAAATATATAATCTAAACTCATACAACATTAGTTGTACCAAATTTCACCACCAAGCGTTTCATTCGCATCGGTATGTTCCTGACTGTTCTGATTCTCGAAATCATGAGTTTCGAAAAAATCTCGTGTTTTGTTTTCTTTCATGTTTATACCTCCTATTAATCAATAGTTCGTTAAAATTTGAATATATGGCTATGCAGCCTTAGGCTGCC
>CAUTPS010000030.1:0-31922 GCA_963540415.1 uncultured Prevotella sp. | reverse complement strand
TATGAAATTGTGTGCTTAAGAGTATAGACTTGCAACTGGGTTTTAGGACTGACCCGTTAGTTCGCCTGTACGTGAGTCTATGATAAAACCACGTACAATAATGTCTTTTGGTACGAGTGGGTGTTGCTGAACAGTGCTCACCGTACGGCGTACGCTTGCCTCTGTGTCATGAAAACCGTCCAAATATTCGTTTAGATTAATCTGCTTCTCAGCCTCTTTGATAGCCTCGTCTGTGATTCCACGCTCGCTCATTAGGTGAAGAAAATGATCGGCATTCATGTCGCAAGCACCACAATTAGAGTGATGGATAATCATAACCTCTTGACAACCCAACTCATAGATAGCCACAAGAAGGGAGCGCATCACAGAGTCGTAGGGGGTAAGAATGGTTCCACCAGCAACCTTAATAATCTTTGCATCTCCGTTTCTTAAGCCGAGTGCATTGGGTAGCAACTTCGTCAGACGGGTGTCCATGCAACTGACAATAGCTAACTTCATATCTGGTTGCCCAGATGTAATAAAAGGTTCGTAGCCTTTTTCAGCCACAAACCTTTTGTTATAAGAAAGTATCTGATCTATCATAATTGAATAATTATCTTACTACTTTTCCACGATAATAGGTGTCAAATGCATCTTCTGCATAGCCATCTTTGAGTACTTTGAAGCTGGAACTGCTGGCGCCATCTACCTTTTTTCCCATATAATAGACATCGAATGCGTCTTTACCATATCCCCAACCTAAATCCTTGAAGCTGCTTGCGCTACTACTAATCTTTCGTCCATTATAGAGAACTGCGTTAGAAGTAACGACGTAACCTTCATTATAATAAGGGTCGTACTCATCACGTGGATTAACTGGATAGTCGCCAGAATAATCGCCAGGATAGCCACCTTGATAAACATTTCCAGGTATCTTTAGACGGAAGGTCATTGGATCAACGAATGGAAGAATCTGTCCTTCAAAATAAACGTTATATCTATCTTTTGCATAACCATACCCAAGATCAACGAAGGTACGTATGTCTATTCCCATAACTGGTTGACGACCATAGAATACACCTTTCTTATTGAAAGAGTAAGGACGTACTTGACGTGAAGACTGTGCTGAAGCACTGAGTGCAAAGACTGCCATAAGGACTACGCAACTAAGGCGAAGCTGGCGATAAAAGTTCTTCTTTTCCATAATCATCTTTTTTAGTTATTATCTTATTTGTTATGCTGCAAAGATAATAGGAATAGTTCATTCATTTCATGGAATTACCCTAAATGAAATTAGGGGAATACCTTTTTATGAGTCGGGATATCCGATATGAAGAATTGTCTTTTGAAAAGTGGAGACTCTTCCATGTATATCGTGGAGTGAATTATTCACCTCTTCATAATGAGAAACCTCATTGGGTAGAGTAGGGTTGAGGATGTTAAGCAAGTTCAGCCAACTCTAACCAGCGAAGTTCTAACTCGTCTAACTCCTCCTTTAAGATTGGTAGACGTTTGCTCTTTTCTGTAAGTTCGTCTACAGAGAGATTACCAGAGCAGAGTTCTTCTTCAAGTTGTTGTTTCTCTTCTTCTAATTGTGCAATCTTATCAGAAAGCTGTTCGTATTCCCGCTTCTCCTTGAAAGACATCTTACGCTTTGTGTTGTTACGATAATCCTTCTTCTGTTCGTTTGCTGTTGGGCTACTATTCTTTGTTGGTTTCTGCTGTTCTTCTTCCTTTGACTTCATCTTTTGGAAGTCACGGAACTGCGTGTAGTTACCTGGGAAGTCTTGAATCTCTCCTTCACCTTTGAAAACTAAGAGATGGTCAACAACCTTATCCATAAAATATCGGTCGTGTGATACCACGATGACACAGCCGGGGAAGTCTTGAAGATACTCCTCAAGAATTTGTAAGGTCTGGATATCCAAATCGTTGGTAGGCTCGTCGAGTACTAAGAAGTTCGGATTCTTCATTAGGACTGTGCAGAGATAGAGCTTGCGTTTCTCGCCACCAGAGAGCTTATACACATAGTTGTGCTGTTGTTCTGGTGAGAAGAGGAAGTAGTTGAGGAACTGTGAAGCCGTCATATGCTTCCCTCCTCCAAGGTCGATATAGTCTGCTATGTCTGTGATAATATCAATAACTTTTTGATCATCACGGAACTTTAAGCCTTCTTGTGAGAAATAACCAAAGCGCACTGTCTCACCAATATCAAACTTACCACTATCAGGTGCAACCTCTCCAAGTAGCATCTTTACAAAGGTTGACTTGCCAGTACCATTATTACCAACGATACCCATCTTCTCAAAACGTGAGAAGTTATAGTAGAAGTCGTTCAGTATTATCTTGTCATCAAACCTCTTTGAGACATATTGACACTCAAAGATTTTACTTCCGATATATACACTTGACGACTTCAAGCGCACCTGTCGTTCTTCAATTCGCTGCTTAGCCTTTGCTTCTAATTCGTAGAAAGCTTCCTCGCGATAGCGTGCTTTGTGACCACGAGCTTGTGGCATACGGCGCATCCACTCTAACTCCGTACGATAGAGGTTGTTTGCACGTGCAATCTCAGCGCGGGTGTTGTCGATTCTCTCTTGACGTTTCTCTAAGTAATAAGAGTAATTGCCACGATAGGTGTATATCGTGTTGTTGTCTAATTCTAAGATAGTATTACACACGTTATCAAGGAAATAACGGTCGTGTGTCACCATAAAGATGGTCTTGTTACCACGAGAAAGATAGCCTTCTAACCATTCAATCATCTCTAAATCAAGGTGGTTGGTAGGCTCATCAAGTATAAGGAAGTCTGGTTCCAGTATAAGAACATTTGCCAGAGCAACACGCTTCTGCTGTCCACCGCTTAGTTGTCCCATAGGCTGATCTAAGTTATAGAGTTTCAGCATGGTGAGGATTTGCTTTGCCTTTAGAAGCCTTTCAGGATTTCCTTCATGGTTGAAACAAGCATCCAAGACGCTTTCTTCTGGGTCAAAATGCGGACTTTGTTCTAACATTCCCACTCGCAAATCATTGCGATAGATGATAGAACCGCTGTCATAACCCTCTTTTCCAGTTAGAATAGAGAGTAGAGTAGACTTACCTGTACCGTTTTGTGCTACGAGTCCAACATGCTGTCCTTCTGCAATAGAGAAAGAGATATCCTTAAAGAGGACCTGTGCACCGAAGCTCTTTGTTAGATTTTGGACATCAAGATAGGGTATCTGCGCCATAAACTCCTATTATAAAGTCTTATTGATTTCGTCAATATAGTTTAATACTTCTTCTCTTCCAGTCTTGTTTTCAGCTGACGTAATGAAGTAAGGAGGAAGTTCTTCCCATCTATCCTGTAGCTTTTTCATCCAAAGAAGGGCGTTTGACTTAGCCTTTGCAGGTGATAGCTTGTCTGCTTTTGTAAAGATAATAGAGAAAGGAACATTGCTTTCACCTAACCAGTCAACAAACTCACGGTCTATCTTCTGCTGCTCATGACGGATATCAATCAGTACAAATACGTTTACAAGTTGTTTGCGTTGGAGGATATATTGGGCTATCATCTGCTCCAACTTATTTCTTACAGTCTTTGAACTTTTGGCATATCCATAGCCTGGAAGGTCGACTAAGTACCACTCATTATTGATAATAAAGTGATTGATAAGTAGTGTCTTACCCGGTTTCGATGAGGTTTTAGCCAAGCCCTTATGGTTACAAAGCATATTGATAAGGCTTGACTTTCCTACATTTGAACGTCCAATAAAAGCATATTCTGCCTTTGTATCTTCTGGACACTTTGACAATGAAGGTGAAGATATAGTGAATTCTGAATTTTTAATAATCATATTTTGATGAGTAAGTGTTATAACAGCTTTTCCTGCAAAGTTACTAAAAAGTTAATAGCTATGAATGGTCAGTTGATAGTTTTTTCGTATTTTTGCAGAAAATATGCTGCACTCGGCAAAGTTGAAGCAAGCTTCCTTTGCTCTCGTTTGCGTTATTTTTGCAGAAAATAAGCCGCACTCGGCAAAGTAGGAACAAGCATTCTTTACTCTTGTCGATGCGTTTGTAGATAACTGATGTGTAAATGAAACAAATCAATTGGGGATTTATTGGCTGCGGTGAGGTGACAGAAAAGAAGTCTGGACCTGCGTTCAATGAAGTAATGGGCTCGCATGTTGTCGCTGTGTTTAGCCGTAGCGAGTTAAAGGCGCGTTCGTATGCTGAGCGTCAGGGTATACGGAAATGGTATACCGATGCACAGGCTTTGGTAGACGATCCTGACGTAAATGCGATTTATATTGCTACACCTCCTTCTGCCCATGCTACCTTTGCTATCATGGCAATGCGCGCTGGAAAGCCTTGTTATATAGAGAAACCTTTGGCGGCTTCTTACGAGGATTGCGTGCGTATCAATCGTGTGTCAGAGCAGACGGGAGTGCCATGTTTCGTCGCTTATTATCGTCGTTATCTCCCTTACTTTAAGAAGGTAAAAGAGATTGTTGATAGTGGTGAATTAGGTAAGATACTTACTGTGCAAGTGCGTTTTGCCGTCCCTCCACGCGACTTGGATTACGAAAAGAACGTACAACTACCATGGCGTCTACAATCACATATCTCTGGTGGCGGTTATTTCTATGACCTTGCTCCTCATCAGCTCGACCTACTACAGAACTTATTTGGCGTTATTATCAAGGCGCATGGCTACACAGCTAATCGTGCGGGGCTCTACAACCTCGAAGATACGGTAAATGCTGTCTTCCGTTTTGAGAATGGTTTGACAGGTAGTGGTGCTTGGTGCTTTGCTGCTCATGAGAGTGCGCGTGAGGATCGTATAGAGATTTATGGTTCAAAAGGTAGACTATCCTTCTCTGTTTATACTTATGCACCAATCCACCTCTGTACCAGCGAGGGTGAAAGAGATATTGAGGTCGCTAATCCTCCATATGTTCAACTCCCTATTATTAAGTCTGTTATTGAGGATATGCAGGGTTATGGAGCATGTGATTGTACGAGTATTAGTGCAACTCCAACCAACTGGGTGATGGATCGCATCCTCGGAAAGATATAGGAAAAACCCTTTAGGGCATTTGTTTTTGTTTAATTATTCAGATGAAGCTAACTTTCAACGACTACTTGGTTCTGTGTTTCCTCCTATTGTTTTTAGGAGGAACAAAGGCTTATGCGTTTTCAACAACGACTCTATCTGATAGCTTAGTAGTTAGGAAAGATAGTGGTGATATCCTTCCAAGCAAGCAGGTAACAGACTCTGTGCGATGGATGCGCAGAGGTGAACCTCCACGCATGTTTAAGCAGAAGTCGGGCAAAGGCGGTGGCTTTTTTCAACATTTCAATGAGATAGACACTTCTTATATTGAGCCTCAAAAGTATAACTTTGCTTTCATGTTGCAAAATACAAATACCTATGAGGTGTATCGTTTGAGTAGTTCGAAAGAACAAAGCATCACCTTTGCACCTGAAGCTACGGTACGTATAGGACCTTATTTCGGTTGGCGTTGGATATTCTTGGGTTACACACTCGATATAAAGCACTTAGATTTCTGGAACAAGAACAACAATCCTCGACAAGAATATGATTTAAGTTTATATAGTTCGATGCTCGGACTTGATATTTATTATCGTAAGACAGGCAATGATTATAAAATCAGACAGTTGTATCTTGGGAAGGATATTAATACGGATGCGATAAGTGGCACTGACTTTGGTGGATTGACTTCAACCATTAAGGGTTTCAATCTTTATTATATCTTCAATCATCGACGATTCTCTTATCCAGCAGCTTTCAGCCAAAGTACGATACAACGTCGTTCAGCAGGTAGTCCGCTGTTGGGCATTGGCTATACGCAGCATAGCCTTGATGTCAATTGGGGAGAACTTAATAAAGTCATCTCAAATCGTCTTGGTAGTCAGGTTCCTGCCAATCCGATAGACAGTACATTGATGTTTAGTGAGGTCAAGTATACTGATATTTCTATCAGTGGTGGCTATGCCTATAACTGGGTTTTTGCTCGAAATTGGGTCTTGGCAGGTTCACTTTCGTTGGCTTTAGCTTATAAACGTAGTAAGGGAGACGTTACTCAGCGTACCTTTTCTATCAATGATTTTAAGTTTAGTAATATTAACGTTGATGGTATTGGACGCTTTGGCGTGGTGTGGAACAATAGCAAATGGTATGTTGGTATGAGTACTATCCTTCATGCCTATAATTATCGTCGCAGTAATTTCTCTACCAATAACTTCTTTGGAAGTATTAATCTCTATGCAGGCTTAAACTTTGGAAGAAAGAAGGAGAAATAGAATAGACATTGTTAGAGCATTAGTAGTCTAACGATATGTTGTTTTTGAATTAAAACTTATTAATATGACACTAAAATATTCACTTATATTCTCTGCTCTCTTTGCTTTCTCTGCTTGTGGTGCAAAGCCCGAACAGAAGGCAACGACACAGCAAGTTGCTGATACTGTTGTGACATCAGAGCAGATGGCAAGTGCTGTTCCTGAGGCATCTGTAGCCGAACAAAATGACACACTACCCACCTATATAGACACGTATACAAAGGCTGATAGTGCTTTGGTTTGTCAGTTGTTACAAGAGTTTGTACCACAAAGACAGCAACTTACCAATGATCAGCTTATTATTAAGATTGCACGAAAGTTTATCGGGGTACCTTATGTTGCCCATACCTTAGACATCAATGAGGCTGAGAAACTCGTTGTTAATCTTCATGGATTAGACTGTACGACCTATGTTGAGGCTGTTACGGCTCTTACACTTTGTGTTAAGAAGGGCGAAACACGTTTCTCTGACTATGTACGTCAGTTAGAACAAGTCCGCTATCGTGGCGGTAAGATGAGTTATGTAAACCGTCTGCACTATTTCCATTGGTGGTTGGAAGATAATGAGCGAATGGGTTTTGTCAGAGAGATAGACACACCTAATCCTCCTTTCACAGCTGTCCAGACGTTGAAAATCAACTATATGAGTCAGAACGCAAGCCTCTATGATATGTTGAAGAATAATCCTGAACGCGTGGCTGAACTTAAGAAGTTGGAGGATGCTACCAACGGAACAAAGCTACGCTATATCCCTAAGAGCCTGCTTAACAATAGCAAACTACTTCGAGAGGTAGTGCGAGATGGTGACATCCTTGCGATTGTTACTAATAAGCGAGAGTTGGATACAACACATCTTGGCTTTGCTGTATGGCACAAGGATGGACTTCATCTCATGAATGCTTCTAATCTTAGGAAGAACGGCAATAAGGTTGTTGACCCTGCAGAGACGCTCTATAATTATATGATGGCTCGTCCAGCTAATCTCGGAATACGTGTTGTGCGTATTCAATAATAATGCGTACAACTTAAGAAACAATCCCTTCTATCTGATTGTCATTTGTTCCTATGATGATGAACGATGGTGGTAAATAGTTTGTTTTAGTCCCTTTTATATTCGTGCGGACGTCCCGCACGGATGGTGCGGAGGCTTAGCACGAGTGGTGCGAAGGCTTAACACCATTGCAAAATGTCGTTAAAAGGCAGCCAACTTGTTGTTGGATGATAGATAGTGCATGGTAGAAGAGTCCTTTTAAGTTTATCGGACAGCTATAAATAAAAATGCTCTGGCAGAGAACTTAATAGTCCTGCCAGAGCATTTTCTTACTTTTTCATCTTAGCCTTGCGGGCATACTCAAAGAGCGCTGCAGGCAGATGGCAATAGCCAGTTGGGTGTTTGTCAAGATAATCTTGATGATATTCTTCTGCTGTGTAGAAGTTCTTGAGCGGTTTTACCTCAACAGCAATCTTTCCGTTAATCTGCTTTTGTTCCTCTTCAAACACCTTTTTGATCGTCGGGAGATCGGCTGGGTCGGTGTAATAAACGCCTGTACGATACTGACTACCGCGGTCATTTCCCTGCTTGTTTATGCTTGTTGGGTCGATAGACTTAAAGTATAAGCCTAATAAGAACTCCAAACTGATAACCTTAGGGTCGTAGGTGATGTGTACAGCCTCGGCAAACTGCGTCTTATCTGTGCAAACATCTTCATATGTTGGGTTCTTGATAATACCGTTGGCATAGCCCACTTCGGTAGCCGTAACGCCTTCTATCTGCTTGAGGTAATGCTCTGTTCCCCAGAAGCAACCACCTGCTACATAAATTTCTTTCATTGGTCTAACTAATTTTATATAGGCTCCGTAGCCTTTTGCTTTCATCTCTTCGAGTGGGATGAAACGTAACGAAGCACTGTTGATACAATATCTTTTGCCTCCTGTTGCTGCTGGTCCGTCATCAAAGACGTGCCCAAGGTGCGCCTTACCAGTCTTACTTCTCACTTCCGTACGCACCATACCATGTGATGTATCAGTATGGTTTGTGACAAGTTTCTT
Source organism: uncultured Prevotella sp. (assembly GCA_963540415.1). Taxonomy (GTDB): domain Bacteria; phylum Bacteroidota; class Bacteroidia; order Bacteroidales; family Bacteroidaceae; genus Prevotella. The sequence continues at coordinate 23,546 of CAUTPS010000030.1, read as the reverse complement.
GTCGATTGGCTTTGAAAAAGCAGGCCAACCGCAACCAGAATCGAACTTATCAGTAGAAGAGAACAGCGGTTCGCCCGTTGTGATATCTACATAGATACCCTCTCTGAACTCATGATCATACTCGTTGGTGAAAGGTCGTTCGGTGGCAGCCTGCTGGGTTACAGCATACTGTTCCGGAGTCAGCGTTTTCTTTAAGGTTGCATCGTCGGGACGAGTGAACTTCGTTTTGGGAGTGATGATAGAATCTGTTTGTGTCATAGCTGTCTTTGTTTTGCTTGTGCAAGATGCTGTTCCCGTTATTAGTAAGCCGCAAGTAGCAGCCTCTACAAAGGTGGGAAGAATCAGTGTACACAAAATGGATAAAATGTTACGCATAATTTGTAGTGTTTATAAATGTGATTAATAAAAAGTCAAGAGATAACAAAGGGTGTATCAAAATCCAGTCTATTGGATTCTGAAACACCCTTTTTATGTTTGTGTTGTTTACTGCTTTTGTAAGAAACGGTCAACCTCAATAGCTGCCATTGCACCTGTTCCAGCTGCTACGACACCCTGACGATAGGTCGGGTCTGCTACGTCACCCGCAGCAAAAACACCCTCGATATTGGTTGCTGTAGACTTTGGTTTGGTGATGATGAAGCCATGATCGTCCATCTCTACCTGACCTTTGAAGAGGTCAGTGTTAGGAGTGTGACCAATAGCCAAGAAGAAACCATCGATGTTGATATCGAACTTCTCCTCGTTTTCTTCACCCTTGAAGCGTACTAAGTGCGCACCTTCTACACCGTTTTCGCCAAAGAGACCGAGTGTGTTCGTGTTATAAAGGATTTCAATATTCTCCTTCTCTTCCACACGCTTACGCATAATCTCTGCAGCTCGGAGGTAAGGTTTACGTACAATCATATAGACCTTCTTTGCCAAACCAGAGAGATACATAGCCTCTTCGCAAGCAGTGTCACCACCACCGACAACGGCTACGGTGCGCTTACGATAGAAGAAACCGTCGCAAGTAGCACATGCACTCACACCCTGACCACGATATTTCTCCTCATCAGGTAAGCCTAAGTACTTTGCACTTGCACCTGTTGCGATGATTACTGTCTCAGCTTCAATCTGGTTGCCACGCTCATCTTCGAGGTGGAAAGGACGACTACTGAGGTCTGCCTTTACGATAGAACCATCGCGAAGGTCAGCACCATAGAGCTTAGCCTGCTCACGCATCTCTGACATCAGTTGGTTAGCATCAATTCCTTCGTGGAAACCTGGGAAGTTTTCTATTATGGTTGTGGTTGTCAACTGACCACCTGGTTGCAGTCCAGAATAGAGTACTGGCTGGAGATTAGCACGTCCAGCATAAATCGCTGCAGTGTAACCTGCAGGGCCGCTACCAATTATAAGGGTTTTTACTTTTTCCATATCAATATATTGTATGTTGCCACTTGAATTAGACTTAATGTCTAAGCGGGGCTTGATTAATATTTTTGTACTAATTACAGAACAAACATTATGCCAAAGAGTCGTGCTCGTTATTATTCCATTGGGAATAAGCCAAAGAGTCGGTCATCAATCATATCTGTGACACGTTTGAAGTCTTGTGGGTTGTCTTGGAAGTCTGTTGTGTCACCATCGACAATCATCAGATGTCCTTTGTAGGTCTTAATCCATTCCTCATAACGCTCGTTGAGACCACGGAGATAGTCAATACGCATCGTTTGTTCGTAGTCGCGGCCACGTTGTTGGATGTGATCGATGAGACGTGGGATAGAACAACGGATGTAAATCATCAAGTCTGGCAGTTTAACCAGTGAGAGCATCAAGTCGAAGAGGTCAGTGTAATTATTGAAATCACGCTCTGACATTAATCCCATATCATAGAGGTTCGGTGCAAAGATACGTGCATCCTCAAAGATAGTACGGTCTTGGATAATCGTATCCTTTGATTGTGAAATCTCTACAACATCACGAAAACGCTTGTTGAGGAAGTAAATCTGCAGATTGAATGACCAGCGAGTCATGTCACTATAATAGTCTTCCAAGTACGGGTTGTTGTCAACTGGCTCAAAATGAGCTTTCCATCCGTAACGTTTCGCGAGCATTTTGGTGAGTGTAGTCTTACCTGCTCCAATATTTCCTGCGATTGCTATATGCATAATATGTGTGTATCTAATTGCCCACCTCACGGTTATCTCCTAAAGTAGGAGTGGTTGATATTGGCGTTGTGAGCTTATAATTCCTTGTTGTTTTGTCTGTGTTAATTCCCTTTCAGAACATTGATAGTCTGCTTTTTAAGTAGGGTAGGGATTCCAATGTTAGTTTCTTAGAACAATCCGAAGAGCTCTCTATCAATCTTGTCAGTAATGAAACCAAAGTCTTTCGGGCGATGTTGATAGTCGAGGTTGTCGACATCAATCGTCAGAACACGACCTTTATATTTCTCTTTGATAAACTCTTCATAGCGCTTATTGAGGTTCTCAAGATAATCCAAAGGCATCTTTTGCTCATACTCTCGTCCACGTTTCTCAATGTTAGAAACAAGGTGGCTGACTGAAGCACGAAGATAAATCATCAGGTCAGGGAACTGAACAGCATCCGTCATGTCCTCGAACAACTCCATATAGGTCTCATAGTCACGGTCATCAAGATTACCCATAGCATAGTTGTTCTCCGTAAAAACGTAGACACCTTCGTAGATAGAGCGGTCTTGTACTACTGAGTCATCACTCCGACTTATCTCAAGCAAATCCTTAAAACGCTCCTTCAGGAAGAATACCTCCATAGGGAACGACCAACGCTTAATGTCCTTATAATAATCTTTTAAGTAGGGATTATAGTCAACAGACTCAAACCTTGGCTTCCAACCATAGCGTTTGGCAAGCATAGTTGTGAGTGTTGTCTTACCGCTACCTATATTTCCTGCAATTGCAATGTGCATAACATAGTGTCCACGTGTACATCTCTGGCTTTTTCTTTGATAGACAAAGCCAGAGGTGTTAGTGGAGAATATTGTTTAAATTTAGAATTGATTTCTTGCCTTACCTACACAACCATCTGGCATCTGGATATGTAACATCGCGCATACGGTTGGTGCGATATCTACGATATGTGTCTCCATATTGCTTGCACCATGCTTCACGTTCCATCCAAAGAGTAGGAAAGGAATGTGTGTGTCGTATGGGAATGGTTGTCCATGTTGTGTTCCACGGAAGTCAGGTCTATCCTTACCACCGAAGAATTGTGGACGTGTTACAACACCAATCTCACCTGAACGGCCACGGAAATAACCATTCTGCATACGCTCCTTTATCCAATTTGGCATTGTTGTCTCGCTTATTTTCTCCTCGTCAAAGACGTAGAGGAACTGTGGATCTTTCTTCAACCACTCTACAGACTCATCTATAATCTCCTGCTTCTTCTTACCAGCAGCAGCGATAGTAGAGTCATTAAAGTAGAATTGGTAGTTGTCTTCACCCATTACAGGACTGATACCAAACTTTCCTTGCAGATAGGTATTGAGGTCTTTAACAGTCTGCTTATAATCCCATCCGCCTGCTGGAATGTGGTGCTCATGCATGTAGTTATAGTTGTGAGCAGCACCATGGTCGGCTGTAAGGAAGAGCAGATAGTTGCCTTCACCCACCTCTTTATCAAGCACCTTAAGGAACCATGCCAAGTCTTTGTCTAACTGCATGTAAACTTCGCGATTCTCCTTTCCACGTGTAGAGAATCTATGTCCGATGATATCTGTTGATGAGATACTCACAGTGAGCATGTCAGTTTCTTTTCCTTTACCGAGTTTCTCATTCTTTAGAGCCGCCTCAGCCATCTTGAAAGTCATAGTAACACCCTGTGGAGAACCCTTGATATCAAAATTAGGGTCTGTGTGATTCTTTGCATTAAAGTCCTCAACCCACTGTGGAAGTTTATCCATATAGAAGGTAGAAGATACAAACCGACCTGCTGAAGTGTCCCACCAGTAAGCAGCATCGGCTGCATGACCAGCAGGAAGGATAGATGCACGGTCTTTTAATGCCACACCAATCACCTTTGAACGGAAGTCTGTTGCAACTTGAAGCTCGTCACCAATGGTGGATGTAAGCATACGGTGAGGACTCATCTGACCTTCTTTACTATCAGAACCAACACTCTTCACGGTATTATCTTCGCAGCAATAAACACTCTTATCGTCTTGATAGAAAGAATTACCAGCAATGCCGGTGAAGGCAGGAATAGAGCCCGTATAAACAGAACTATGTCCGATAGCAGTCACTGTTGGCGCATAGTTGATATGTGTATTCTCAAAAGAGAAGCCTTGGTTGAGCAATCTTTTCAAACCATCATTACCATATTCATTGTTATAATAGTAAAGATAATCCCAACGCATTTGGTCGACTACAAGACCAACCACCAACTTTGGCCGTTGTATCTGCGCATTTGCTGCTGCTGCAATCAGCAATCCAGCTACAAGAAAAAGCAGTTTTTTCATTTTAGGTCATGTGTTTAAATTATCTTGCAAACTTACAATAATTTTTTTAATTTCTCGACTTTTTTGTCTACTTTTGCACTTGTTGGAATGATATTAAATACAAACAAGAAACATGAAGAATATTATCATCGCAGATAATCAAGATATCACACAGGCTGGAATAGCTTATGTGCTTTCTAAAAGGGAGAATATATCATGCCAAGTGGCAAGGAATAAGACGGAGTTGATACTCCTCTTGAACGATTGTCCCGAAGCGGTTGTGATATTAGATTATACCTTGTTTGATATTTCCAGTGAGTCTGACCTTCTGAATATAGGACAGCGTTTTCCGCTTGCTCATCTCATATTGTGGAGTGAGGAGTTGAGTGTCGATTTCATTCGCAGTCTTGTTAATGCAAGCAATCGGATTAGTGTGCTTATGAAGGATGCTAAGATGGCAGAAATAGAACAATGTCTTGACTATGTGTTGCAGGGGCAACGTTTCCTTTGCCAGCATGCTACAAACATGATTTTAGCCCCTACAGCGTTAGTTGATAAGGAGATTGTCGCGTTGACAAAAACAGAGACTGAGATTCTTAAGGAGATTGCTTTAGGTATTACGACACGTGAGATTGCTGAGAAACGTTTTTCTTCTTTCCACACGGTCAACACACATAGAAAGAATATCTTTCGTAAGTTGGGTGTAAATAATGTTCATGAAGCTATCCGCTATGCGATGCGTTCGGGATTAGTAGATGCTGCAGAATATTACATTTAAGGTATGTCTTGTTAAACCCTAATCATCTTTACCCTCCTTTTCTTAATTTAAAAGGATAGAAGTTTATGCGCATGAGTTGCGAAATATATTTACACTTATGCTTGTCTATTTGCCCTAATTTCACCAAAAAAACACCATCTTTTGTTTCTTTTGTAACTAACTTGAAATCAAGTTGTTATAAAATTGAATAGTAAAAGGTGCTTAATTGGACTTCAAAAGGGCGTTAGTAACGTTGCTAAAGGGCATCTTTAGCAAGCCAATTGGGCGTCTTTTCGAACCCAATTAAGCATCTATTGATTTTTATGTAGTGACTTTTTTATTACAATGCGGTTTGAATTGATGTTTTTCTTGAAGCCATCTTATAATGTTGTAGACTCCTTACAACGTAGGTTGAAGACAATAGAAAGAGCCATATCAAATACTGTTAGCGTGAATTGATATGGCTCTTTTCGTATGTGTTATGACCGAAGGAATAATTTTAGTTTTGGTCTGCTAACTCCTTTTTGCTAAGCTTGGTTGCAAGGATGAAGTAGAGAATCAAAGCAGCGTAAGCCACAAGTGAGAGAAGTTCTGAGAGATGATTCTCCCACCAAGATGAGTAATCGAACTCGATACCACCAAACTTCAGTAGGGCAGAAACGACACCCATCAACGCTCCACCAGCAATGAAGCCTGATGCTAAGAGGGTTCCCTTGTCGCCACGTGCCTTGTTGACTGCTTCATCTTTAGAACGAGTGGTTACATACCAGTTTACGGCACCACCCACCAAGAGAGGAATATTCAACTCTAAAGGAATGAACATACCCAAAGCGAAAGCCAAAGCAGGAACCTTGCAACGGTCGAGAATGAGTGCGATAACTGCACCAATGCCATAGAGAACCCAAGGTGCACCTTGTCCACTCATCAATGGCTTGATAACAGCTGCCATTGCGTTTGCCTGTGGTGCAGCCAACTTGCCAGAGTTGAAGCCATAAGTCTTATCCAAAACAATCATCACACCCGCTACAGTTGCAGCAGAGATAATCGTACCGAGGAACTTCCATGTTTCCTGCTTCTTAGGAGTTGTACCGAGCCAATAGCCAATCTTCAAGTCGGTGATGAATGAACCTGCCATAGAAAGGGCTGTACAAACAACGCCACCCATCAATAGAGCTGCCAACATACCAGCATTACCCTTCAGTCCAACTGCCACCATAACGACAGACGCAAGGATGAGGGTCATCAGTGTCATACCTGATACAGGGTTGCTTCCTACAATCGCAATGGCATTAGCAGCAACAGTTGTGAAGAGGAAGGCAATGATGGCAACGAGAAGAATACCCACAACTGCATGCAGCAGGTTGAAGTCCATCACACCAAAATAGAAGAACAGGAAGGTGATGATGAGGGTGGCAATACTTCCGAAAGCAATAATCTTAAAGGAAATATCACGCTGTGTACGGAGGATTTCTTCCTGTCCGCTGCCTTTACCTTTCATCTCACGTGCAGCCAAACCAACAGCACTCTTGATGATACCCCATGACTTGATGATACCGATGATACCTGACATCGCAATGCCACCGATACCGATTGAACGAGCGTATGACTTAAAGATAACTTCTGGTGCCATCTGTCCTACGGCTGTAGTGATTGATGGGTCCCACTGGTTCAGTACGGTGTCTGGAAAGATGAGTGCCATACCTGGTACGATAAGCCACCATACTGTCAGCGAACCAAGACAGATGATGAAGGCGTATTTCAGACCGATGATATAACCAAGACCGAGGACGGCTGCGCCTGTATTAACCTTGAAAACGAGTTTCGCTTTGTCTGCTATCGTCTCGCCAAAGCCAATCATACGACTCGTTACGTTCTCATTCCACCATCCAAAAGTGGCAACTGTGAAGTCATAGAGTCCACCTACAAGACCAGCGAGGAGAAGAGGTTTTGCCTGACTTCCACCTTTCTCGCCACTCACGAGTACCTGTGTGGTAGCCGTTGCTTCAGGGAAAGGATATTTACCATGCTGGTCCTTAACAAAGTATTTACGGAAAGGAATCAAAAAGAGAATACCCAAGACACCGCCTAAAGCAGCTGCAATGAAGATGTTGAAGAAGTCAGCTTTTAACTCAAGCATGTAGATAGCTGGCATAACGAAGATGCCTCCCGCAACAACAGCACCTGAACAGGCTCCGATACTCTGGATAATGACATTCTCGCCTAATGCGTTCTTACGCTTTGTGGCAGATGATAGTCCAATAGCAATAATGGCAATTGGGATTGCAGCCTCAAATACCTGTCCAACTTTCAAACCAAGATAAGCTGCGGCAGCAGAGAAGAGAACTGCCATGAGAATACCCCAAGTGATAGACCATGGGCTTACTTCACGATACGTCTCTTGTGGAGACATGACTGGCTTATACTCTTCGCCATCTTTCAACTCCCTAAAGGCATTCTCAGGAAGGTCAATGTTTTGATTCTGGTTATTTTCCATTGTTTAATAGTATTATTTGCTTGCAAAGATAAATAAAAATCATTTATCTTATACCAATTCAGCATAAAATATTATCTTTGTCAGTATGAAAGAGATTAGACCTATTGCTTTTTTCCGTTCTCCCTTGACGTCAAAATTCGGTATTCCTCGGCAAAGTGGACTGGCTGACAATCTGGTGGGTAAGATTGTGTTTGAGCCTCAATACCAACGTGAGGAGGCATTGCGTGGATTGGAAGACTTTGATTATCTGTGGTTAATTTGGGGCTTTTCTGCAAATAAAACTACCGATGAGGGCAAACTGACTGTTCGTCCTCCACGGTTGGGTGGGAATGAACGTTTAGGCGTGTTTGCCACACGTTCGCCCTTTCGTCCAAATGGTCTTGGACTGTCTTCTGTTCGTATTAAACGAATAGTGGATGGAGTAATTGAAGTTGTTGGGGCTGATTTGATGGACGGTACACCTATTTATGATGTAAAACCTTATATCTCTTATGTCGATAGTCACCCAGAGGCAAGAGGTGGTTTTACCGATAAGAAAGAGTGGAAATTATTGTCTGTTGTTATTGCAGAAGAGTATTCTAAGTTGTTTGATGTAGAGGAACTTGCTGCCTTAAAGGAGGTTCTTTCGCAAGATCCACGCCCACAATATCAACATGATGCAGCGCGTGTTTATGGTATGCCTTTCGCTGGGAAGGATGTGAAGTTTAGGGTTGAAGGGGATGTGTTAGAGGTCGTTGGGATTGATTAGGAAGCTATTTGGCTTATTGGGCTAATTAGCCTTATAAGCCCAATAAGCCTAATTAGCCTTATAAGCCCAAGAAAGTTATTATCTCAATAATCAATTATTTCCCCTTTAAATACCGCATCCAAGCAAAGGGGCGACGATGTGATAGATAATTAAGGTTGTTCATATTCTGATAAGCTTCCCGTTCAAAGGAGAGGTTAAGATAGGCCCGCCCCGCCATTGGTAGGCGTATAAGCCATTCTATGACATACCATAAATAAAAGGGAAGGATGAGCATTTCTAACATTTGTCGTGTATGAATACGCTCATGATTGATTATCTCCTTCGTTAGTTTAACGCCAGGATGAACAAAAAGAAACCCAAGAATGTTGATTGCATCATAATTCTTGGGCGGTAGATATTTCGTCCGAATAATCTTCATTAATCTGTTTCGATAGACTCAACACGTGGTTTGGAGACCGATGGAGCAATAGGTTGTGGCTCATTAGAAGAAGGCTCGGAGGTGCTGTTCTGATTGTCAGAACTGCTTGAAGAAGCCTCGTTGCTACTGCTCTTGCGACTTGAACGATGACTTCTACGAATACTGTTGAATACCTTCTCAGCCTGTTCTTCTTCCTGCTTCTGGGTAGAATCGTTGGCTGTTGTGTCCTTAACAACTGTGTCGAACTTAGCCTTATTGTTGTCTGCTAAGTTTGAATCTGGTTCAATAGCAGTCTGTGTATACTCTGGATCGTTCTTATGTTGACCGTAATAATAGAATCCGAAGGCAACAAGGAAAATTGTTCCAATAATAATAAAAGCAACCATACCGCGCCCTAAGGTTGGTCCGTTGTCAGTATCATTATTATTCAATGGAGTATTGCAGTAAGGACAATTCTTATCCTTCTCACTCACCTCATTATTACAATTACGACATTTCATATTTCTTTCTTTAGCTTTGATTTCTATCGGCAAAGGTAAAAGAAAAGGTAGAGATGACAAAACGATTTGCCTTTTTATTCGTTTCTTCTTTCTTTTTTGTATCTTTGCAGGGATTTTCAAGAGATGATATAATCATTTTAAAAACAGAAAAGAAGGAGTTTCTCGATATGAAAAAGATATTGATAGTTATATGTTTCCTTACTTGTTGGTTGGGTGTTTCTGCCCAAAGTCTGCGTGAGGTATGGATAGAAATGCCTGATAGTATACTGCCTTATTTGAGCAAGAGCCAGCGTACAGAGCTGGCTGACTATGTTGAAATGAAGGCAGAACCAGCCGTCTTGAGTACTTTCGGCGATTCTGTTCGGATTGAACGCATGACCAATAACTATCTTTTATTGAAGGCAAACGAGGCAACACGATTGGAAATCAAGCTGTTGGATAATAACACGTTGGCTTTAGTTCAGACATGGATGGCACCTGCTGCAGAGAGTAAGTTGAGTCTTTTCAACCTACAATGGCAACCTAAAGAGGTAGTTGTAGACTATAAAGCAAATATTGTAAAACCCGAATCAATGAGCGATGAAGACTTTGCTGATTTGAAAACATTGATGTTTCCTCGCCTAAAAGAATATCGATTGTCACCAGATAACAACTCATTGTCAGTAAGTTGGAACTATCCATTGCTTTCTAAGAAGGATGTCAAGCGTGTCACAGAGATATTAAAGTCACAGGTACTTAACTGGACAGGGAAAGATTTTCGATAGTAAAAAACGATTGCACATTTGGCAGTTTCTGATAAAATCAGTACTTTTGTGCTCATAAAATAATAGCTTATAGCATGAATTTGAAGGTACGTTTAGCATTGATGAACTTCTTGGAGTTCGCAGCGTGGGGAGCTTATTTGACCTCTATGGGTCGCTATCTTGGTAATATCGGTATTGGTCCTGAGATTGGCTATTTCTACTCAATGCAAGGTGTAGTGTCTATCTTTATGCCTGCTTTGATGGGTATTGTTGCTGACCGTTGGGTACCTGCTCAGCGCTTGTTAGGCTTCTGTCATCTGCTTGCAGGCTTGTTTATGTTTGCCACAGCAGGCTATGGCTTGAGCGTTGGTGACCATGCAGACTTCTCTACCATCTTTACTCTTTATTCGCTTTCAGTTGCCTTCTATATGCCAACATTAGCTCTCTCAAATTCTGTTGCTTATAGCGCTTTGAGTGATGCGGGTATGGATACGGTAAAAGCTTTCCCACCTATCCGCGTATTCGGTACGATTGGTTTTATTCTTACCATGTGGTTGGTAGACCTCTTAGGCTTCCAAAGTAATCAGAATCAGTTTATTACTTCTGGTGTGGTAAGTATCCTTCTCTTCCTTTATACCTTTACATTACCTAAGTGTGCAGTTAATAAAGGCACTGAACAAAAGAGTTTTGTGGACGCCTTTGGTTTACGTGCTTTCGCCTTATTCAAGGAGAAGAAGATGGCAATCTTCTTTATTTTCTCAATGTTATTGGGTGTAAGTCTTCAGATTACCAATAGCTTTGCCAATCCATTCCTCTTTAGTTTTGGTGCTCAACCAGAGTTTGTGAACTCTTTCGGAGTACAGCATGCTAATATTTTGATTAGTCTTTCACAGGTTAGTGAGACCTGTTGTATTCTTCTGATTCCATTCTTTATGCGTCATTATGGTATTAAGAATGTGATGTTGATAGCTATGTTTGCATGGGTATTGCGCTTTGGTTTGTTTGGAGTTGGTAATCCAGGCTTCCCAGGTATCTTGATGTTCGTACTTTCAATGATTGTCTATGGTGTAGCTTTCGACTTCTTCAATATCTCCGGTTCACTCTTTGTAGATAATAGTACGGAGCCAGCTCTTCGTTCTTCAGCACAAGGTTTGTTTATGTTGATGACCAATGGTGTTGGTGCAACAGTAGGAACATTGGCAGCTCAAGCTATTGTAAATGCCTATACACATCCACAGACTGTGGGTTCAGATACACTGACTGTAGGTGATTGGCAATCTTGTTGGTTCATCTTTGCAGGCTATGCCTTTGTTGTAGGTGTCTTGTTTGCTATTATCTTCCGACCAAAGAAAGCATAATTGCATACTGGTAAATCGTATAGAATTAATGAGTAAAGTTCAACTTATATATGAAGGAATATCACAGATAGTAGGAGGTCCGGAGTTAGGACTTCTCGTTCTGTCTGATCTTACACACACAAGGCAGATTGCCATTGTGTGTGATAAACATATGGAGTATGAACTTGGCTTGCGAACAGGCGAGAAGTCTGTTACAGAAAGATTGTTGCCAGAAGTGCTTTGTAGTGTGAATCCAATGATGACAAGTGAGCACTATGAGATACTCTTTAATTCTATTGTTGATGGACAATATAAGGCTCTTTTGGTAAATAAAGATGACTTAACGCTTACCCCTATACGTGCTTCTGATGCAATCTTATTGACACATGTGGCAAAGTTGAACATCTTTATGGAAGAGCATCTATTCAAGCGTCAGAGTGTTGATAGCAGTGTAAGCCAGAACAAAATGGCATTACCTTTAAATGCTTTAAGCTTTGAGATGTTGCATCATGCTTTGGAGAAAGCTATAGAAGATGAGAATTATGAACTTGCTTCTATGCTTAGAGATGAAATGAAGAATAGGCAAAGGAACCTTGATTACGAAAGCTAATCAAGAATACCGAATTGCTATATAGAACATCTTTTTTAAAGAAGACGATGTTATAAAACTAAAGAATGAAAGAAGCAAGATACTTTTATGTCCCTAATGCAGCCGTAGAAACGGAGTTGCCAGCTGAGGAAGCAGTTCATGCAATACGTGTACTTCGGTTGAAAGAAGGCGATGAAATGTTCCTTATGGATGGTGAAGGCTGCTTTTATAAAGCGGAAGTAGCTCTGGTATCATCGAAGAAATGCCTTTATACTATTAAAGAAACGCTGAAACAAGAACCTGTTTGGCGTGGAAAGATTCATCTTGCTATTGCTCCAACAAAAGACATGGGGCGTATAGAATGGATGACAGAAAAGGCTACTGAAGTAGGCTTTGACGAAATCAGCTTCTTAGATTGTAAGTTCTCTGAGCGTAAGACATTGCGTGCTGATCGTATAGAAAAGATTGTCATTTCTGCAGTAAAGCAAAGTCGTAAGGGTTGGAAACCTGTTGTAAATCCGATGACACCTTTTCGTCGTTTCATAGAAAATTGTTCCAACAATGGGCGGAAGTTTATCTGTCATTGTTATCCAGAGATTTCACGCGCAGACTTCTTTACCGCTATTTCACAGGAAGAACAGCCTTCTTCTGCTGAGGATATTACCGTATTAGTAGGTCCAGAAGGCGACTTCTCTATTGATGAAGTACGTTTTGCTTTGGAGCATGGTTTTGAGGGTGTTACATTGGGTAACAGCCGTTTACGCACAGAGACCGCAGGACTTAGTGCCGTTATGATGTCGCAGCTTGCACGTAGAGTGTAAGCTGTTTTTGTGTGTATAAAGTTTGAATAGCTGGTGAAGACTTCTAAAAATAGATATGTGTAATTGTAATTATCATATTCCGCACCAATGGTGTTAAGCCTTCGCACAATGTGTGCTAAGCCTCCGCACATGATGTGCGGAGCATCAATACGACAGCAAATAATGGATAGAATCGCCCTTTATGGACATTAGTTGAAATGCAACAAGACAAATAATAGGTAATAGAATACTAATAATCAAGTTATATGATAAAAAGTTTACCGAGTGCAATAGAATTATTTTTTTCATTGTTCTCCCGTGTTTATATCAAAAAAAATGCTTAATTTTGCAGCATACATTTAAATAACGTTATTATTTATATTAAATTTTTTAGCTAAACTATGCAGAAAAGATTACTTTTCTTGATTACGTTGTTGCTTGCAATGACAACTACTGTCATGGCACAGGTTACAACTTCTGGAATCAGCGGTAAGGTTGTATCTCAGGGTGAAGATGTTATTGGTGCTACCATTACAGCGACCCACCAACCTTCAGGAACTGTTTACCGTGCTGTGACGAACATCGATGGCCGTTACACTATTCAAGGTATGCGCGTCGGTGGTCCTTACAAGGTGACCATAGCTTACGTTGGTCAGAAGACAAAGACTTTTGATAATGTAACACTTCGTTTGGGTGAGACGGAAGATCTCTCTTGTTCTCTTCAAGACGACACCAAGGAACTTCAAGAAGTTGTTGTGAAGGGTAGTGCAGGTGTCAACGCAACCAAGACAGGTGCTGCACAGAGTATCAACTCTAAGCAGATTGCTGATATGCCAAGTATCACGCATGGTATTGCTGATGTAGCTCGACTTAATCCACAGCTGACAACAACAAATAGTGGTGCAATGTCTTTTGCTGGTACCAGTAACCGTTATAACTCTTTTATGATTGACGGTGCTGCCAACAATGACGTGTTCGGTCTTTCTGGTGATGGAACGAATGGTGGTAGAGCCGGTGCGCAGCCAGTATCAATGGAGACTATTGAGCAGATTCAGGTGAATGTTGCTCCTTTCGACGTTCGTCAAGGTGGTTTTACTGGTGGTGCTATCAATGCTATTACAAAGAGTGGTACCAATAATTTCCATGGTAGTGTTTATGGCTTTGGTAACAATCAGAACTTGGTTGGATCAAAATATCCTCTCGCAGATGGTGGTTATGCTCCAAAGTTCAACAAACAGCAAGAGTATAATATCGGTGTAACCTTGGGTGGTCCGATTATCAAAGATAAGTTATTCTTCTTTGCAAACTATGAAAAAACCAACAAAACCTATCCAAACCTTTATTCTTTAGGCTCTGAGCAGTCAGCTGTAGATGCTGCAAAGGCAAATGATATCTTGGTTAAGATTGCTGATATCGCTAATCGTCAAGGTGTAAACTTCCCTACAGCACTTTCTTCTGAAGATATTTATACTAAGAGTGATAAGGTAGGTTTGAAGCTCGACTGGAATATCAATGAGACCAATAAAGCCTCTCTTCGTTGGAGTCTTGTTGATGCAGTTCAGTTGAATAATGCTGGTTCACGAACAGCGGTTAATGGTAGTAGCTATGCTTTCCCATTTGAAAGTACTACCAATTCATTCATTGCAGAGTTGCAGAGTCGTATCTCTCCGTCTGTTGCTAATGAAGCTCGTGCAAGCTATGTACGTGTAAGAGATAATCGTGCTATCTCTGGTGAATATCCTAATGTTACTATCAATAACGTCGGTGGTGGTGCAGTAAACTTAGGTATTGACCGTTCTTCTATGGCTAACCGCTTGGATCAGGACATCTATACATTGGAAGATAACTTGACTTGGTATAAGGGTAATCATACCTTTACATTCGGTACTCACAACGAATTGTATAAGTTTACAAATCTCTTCCTTCAGGATCTCTTTGGTAGTTATACCTTCAAGAACTATGATTCTTTCGTAAGCTACTACAATGATTATGTTAATGGAACTATCGATCCAAAGAAGTCATACATTAACTTGTATCGTTATGGTCATGCAAATGTTGACGTAACAGGTAACCCACGTTGGGAATCTTCATTCGGTGCGGCTCAGTTGAGTTTCTATGCACAGGATAAGTGGGATGCAACCACAAACTTCCAGTTGACTTATGGTTTGCGTATGGATATTCCAATTATCATGGACACCCCTACAGCAAATGAGCCATTTGCTCAGTATGCAGAGACAAAGGGATGGAATGTTAAGACTAATCAGCGTTTGGCAAGTACTCCTCTTTTTAGCCCACGTGTAGGTTTCCGTTGGGATATCAAGAAAGATCGCAGATTTATTCTCCGTGGTGGTGCTGGCGTGTTTACTGGTCGTATTCCTTTTGTTTGGATTAGTAACAACTATGCAAATACCGGTATCCAGATTTCATCATTCAATGTTAACGCTCCAACAGGCTTGGATTTGTTGCTTGACCCTAATGGACAGGAGGCGAATGCTAATAAGTTAAAGGCATTAGGAAGTCAGACTATCAATGTTTACGATCGTAACTTCAAGTATGCACAGAACCTTCGTTTCAACCTCGGTTTTGACTTCAATGTTCTTGGTATCAACTGGACAGCCGAGGCTATCTACTCAAAGACATTGAATGATATTCTTTATGAGAATCTTGCTTACGAGCAGACTGGTAAGACCTTTGGTGAAGTCTATGGTAGTGCAGGTGCTCCAGTAGAAGACAATCGTCCACTTTTCTCTAAGGTAACTGCAGGAAGTCCTTATACAAATGTTTATAAACTCAGCAATACTTCAAAGGGTTATACAATGAACTTGAGCTTGAAGGCTGAGAAGCATTTCGACTTCGGACTTGACTTGATGGCAAGTTATACTTGGACAAAGTCTATGAGTGTCAATAATGGTAGCTCATCTGTTGCAGAGAGTAACTGGAGATATAATTATACTTATCGTAACCCTAACGACCCAGAGTTGGGCTATTCTGCTTACAATATTCCTCACCGTATTCAGGCTTCTGCTTACTATCACATAAACTATGGTGCACAGAAGCAGTGGCAGACTACTGTAGGTCTTATCTATCAGGCTAAGAGTGGCTCTCCATATAGTATCTATTATTATGGTGATGTTAACGAAGATGGCGCAAATGGTAACGACCTCTTCTTTATCCCAACAGATGCTCAGATTGATAAGATGCAGTTTGAAGAGACTAACTTCTCTGCTAATGCACTTACGAAAACAGTCTTTGGTGATAACTTCACTGCACCTAAGTTGACTGCTGATATGCAGCGTGCAATGATGAAGCATTGGATTGGTAATGACTCTTACATGAAGAATCATCGTGGTGAATACTACAAGCGTTATGCTGATAACCTCGCTTTCGAACATCACTTCGATGTTCACTTCGCACAGAAGTATAGCTTCAAGGTGGGTGGTCAGATTAATTCTCTTGAGTTGAGCTTCGATATCATTAATGCTGGTAACATGCTGAATAAGAACTGGGGTCATACCTATGGTGATGGTTTCGGTGTTTATTTCAGTCCAGTTAACTATCAGAGAAATGGTCGTTACCAGTTCACTGGTGGTTATGCAACACGTAACTATAGCGATTACTATAGCCGTTGGCGTGGTCAGCTTGGCTTGCGTTACACATTCTAAGATGTAAGATAAAACTATATAAAAAGCAGAGACTCTTGTTGGGGTCTCTGCTTTTTTTGTTACCTTTGTGCTTGATAGACTGCATTCGGTAATCTGTGAGTAACCGTTCATAGCATCCATTTGCACTATCTTCATATAAGAATTAAAAACCATACATTATGATTATTGATTTTGACAAGATTACCGAAGAGCATATTGAAGGCTTTAAAGGCGGTGAAGGAAAATTGGATGTGCGTTCTTTTGTAGATGATCAGGCACGTATCATGTACTCAACCTTGCGTCCTGGTGCAAATAGTGGAAAGCATCAGCATGTTGGCTCTTTTGAGGTGATGTATGTTATTAGTGGTGAACTGACTGTTCATTATGACGATACAACGGAAGTTGCAAGGGTAGGACAGTTACATTATTGTCCAGAAGGGCACTTCCATTGGTTTGAAAACTGCACAGACCATGATGTCGTTTACCTTGCTATCGTACCAACTTTGAGATAAGAGCGAATTCTTTTCATGAAAAAAAATATTTTTTGTCGTGAAGAAAAAGATTTCTTTTCATGATAATAATTCTTTCTTTTCATGAAAAGAATTTGTTTTTATGCTATCATATTGCCTCATCTATCTCGGTCGTTTTCAATTAAATAGTAAGGGAAATGTAGGCTACTTGTGGTTAGTAGGCGGATTGATTATGGCATGGAATTTTACATTATACGTACGTAAATACTGTTGTATAGTTGTATTATTGTAAGAAGGGGGTAACCCAAGCGATATTTTAACCTAAAACGATGAGAATTAAAAACCTAATAATGACAACGATAACTTTATTGACGGGATTGGGTGCAAATGCCTCTGATGCCGATAGCTTAATGGTGATGCGTGGTTTCCCTACGGATGAAGCAGGAATAGAACATGGCGTTTCTGCTTGTTATGCAGGTAGAATTGATGACCAACTTGTTATGGCTGGTGGTTGTAACTTTCCTGTAAATACGTTGGCTCCTGATAGTAAGAAGGTTTATTACAGTGGGATTTATGCTACCAAAACTGACAATGGAGATCAACTGAATTGGAAGTTGGTTGGTCACTTGCCTGAACCTTTGGCTTATGGTGTTACTGTGACTTGCGACAATAGTATGATTGTTGTAGGCGGAATGAATAACGGCGGAAGCTATGGAAAAGTTTATCGTGTAACTCTTGTTGATGGTAAAGCAGAAGTTTCTGCTCTCCCTTCTATGCCTTGCTCAGTGGATAATATGGCTGGTGCTTTGGTCGGTAAACATCTTTATATAGCAGGAGGAGCAATGGATGGTAAGGCTTCTAATCGTGTTTTACGCCTTGACTTAGATAATATCTCAGCAGGATGGAAGGACATAAAACCTTTCCCCGGTATGGTACGTGTGCAGCCAGTGGCAGGGTGTATGGGTGATAATCGTTTCTGTCTTTTCGGTGGTTTCGCTCCTGCAGCAAATGGTGAGGAAGCAAAGTTGTCGATGGATGGTTGTGTATATGACGAGACGACTGATGAGTGGGAGTTGGTTGAAGGTCCGAAAGACGACCAAGGAGAGCCTCTATTCGTTGGAGGTGGTACAGGTATTAACCTATGCAAAGATCAGCTTTTGGTGATGGGAGGCGTAAACAAAGATGTTTTTCTCTCTGCTGTCAATCATCCTCAACCAGATTATTTGAGTCATCCTATTGAGTGGTATCGCTTTAATCCATACACTTTATACTATAACAAAGATGGCTGGAAAGTACTTTATAAGAGTTCAGAAACGGCACGAGCTGGTGCAGCCTTGGCGCAGACTGATCATGGTTTGTATGTGATTGGTGGCGAGTTGAAGCCAAGAGTGCGTAGTAATAAGATAGTAAAGTACCCGAAACGCTAATGTCTATTGGTGAAATTTAGCTCCTAATTTAAGTAATTTATTAATCGCCCGTTATTCTCTATGACATTCATTGCTTACTTATGTAAGATGATTGATATGCGGGGAGGGCTGTAATCTTTTATGAAAAAATACTATCCTTGGGTACTTGTTGCCCTCCTTTGGTTTGTAGCCTTACTGAATTATATGGATCGACAGATGTTGTCGACGATGCAGGAAGCTATGAAAGTCGATATTGCAGAACTAAATCACGCAGAGGCTTTTGGTGCATTGATGGCTGTTTTCTTGTGGATTTACGGTATTGTAAGTCCATTCGCAGGTATTATTGCCGACCGAGTTAATCGTAAGTGGCTTGTTGTTGGTAGCATCTTTGTATGGTCTGCTGTGACTTATCTTATGGGTTATGCTGAGAGTTTCGACCAACTTTATTGGCTCCGTGCCTTTATGGGCATTAGCGAAGCACTTTATATTCCTGCAGCTTTGTCGCTCATTGCTGATTGGCATGAGGGAAAATCACGCTCATTAGCGATAGGTATTCACATGACAGGACTTTATGTTGGTCAGGCTGTTGGAGGTTTTGGCGCAACGTTGGCAGCGATATTCTCATGGCATGCAGCCTTTCATTGGTTTGGTATTATCGGTATTGTTTATTCACTTGTATTACTTTTATTCTTGAAAGAGAATCCTAAGCATGGACAGAAAGCGGTTTTACAAGGTGAGACTAAGTTAAGTAAGAACCCTTTCCGTGGCTTGTCTATTGTCTTCTCGACGTGGGCTTTCTGGGTAATACTCTTCTATTTTGCCGTGCCAAGTCTCCCAGGGTGGGCAACAAAGAACTGGTTGCCAACGCTATTTGCTAACAGTTTGGATATTCCAATGTCAAGTGCAGGACCAATGTCAACGATAACTATCGCTGTATCATCGTTTATCGGTGTTATCATGGGAGGTGTTGTTTCTGACCGTTGGGTACAGCGTAACTTGCGAGGACGTGTCTATACCAGTGCCATTGGACTTGGTCTTACCGTTCCAGCCCTTATGTTATTGGGTTTTGGTCATAGTCTTATAGCTGTCGTCGGAGCAGGTTTATGCTTTGGTATTGGCTATGGTATGTTTGATGCTAACAATATGCCAATCCTCTGTCAGTTCATTTCTTCAAAGTATCGCAGTACTGCTTATGGTATTATGAACATGACTGGAGTCTTCGCTGGTGCTGCTGTTACACAGGTATTAGGCAAGTGGACTGATGGTGGTAACCTTGGTAATGGCTTTGCTATCTTGGGAGGTATTGTTGTGTTAGCTTTGGTTTTACAGCTCTCTTGCTTGAAACCAACAACCGACAATATGGAGTAACGAATCGCTTATAATTGCTTATTATTATCATATATAATCGCCTTTCCCACGCATACAACCCCCTTTTAGAGGATTAAAGGTGGAGGGCAACAATGTTTATGGAAAAGATTATTGGATTAATTGACGCACCGTTCACGCCATTCTATGCTAATGGCGATGTCAATCTTGAACCTATTGAGGCTTATGCAGCTATGTTGCAGAAGAACGGTTTGAAGGGAGTGTTTATCAATGGTTCATCTGGTGAGGGCTATATGCTCACAACTGAGGAGCGTATGCAGTTGGCAGAACGCTGGATGCAGGCTGCACCAGAGGGCTTCAAGGTTATTGTACACGTGGGTAGTTGTTGCTTACGTGAGAGCGTACGCTTGGCAGAACATGCAGAGAAGATTGGTGCATGGGGTATCGGTGCTATGGCTCCTCCATTCCCAAAGATCGGTCGTATCGAGGAGTTAGTGAAGTATTGTGAGACGATTGCAGCCGCAGCTCCCTCACTTCCTTTCTACTACTACCACATCCCAGCATTCAATGGTGCATTCTTATCTATGCTCGAACTCTTGAAAGCAGTCGATGGTCGTATCCCTAACTTTGCAGGCATTAAGTACACCTTCGAGAGTCTTTATGAGTACAACCAGTGCCGTCTTTACAAGGATGGTAAGTTTGATATGCTGCATGGACAGGACGAAACGATTCTCCCAAGTTTGGCTCAAGGCGGTGCAAAGGGTGGTATTGGTGGCACAACCAACTATAATGGTCGTGAACTGACAGGTATCATCGAGGCATGGAACAAGGGTGATATTGAAACAGCACGTGAGAAACAAAACTTCTCACAGGAGGTTATCAACGTCATTTGTCACTTCCGTGGCAATATCGTTGGTGGTAAGCGCATCATGAAGTTGATGGGTTTTGACCTTGGTCCTAACCGTGTTCCATTCCAGAATATGACAGATGAAGAAGAGGCACGCATGAAGAAAGAACTTGAAGAAATCGGTTTCTTTGAGCGTTGCAATAAGTTCTAACAAACATAATTCAGCCCAATATTTCCTTTTATTCTTCCTTTCAATGCTTGTTGATTTGTAGGAAGAGTGGGAAATATTGGGCTGTTTTGTTTTTTATCAAGCCGTTCGCAGTAGTCTATCAATTATAGATAGTGATTTCACCTGCAATCGATTGGTTCATATATTTGCGAATTGTTTCAGTATCGTTATACTTAGCTTGCAGATACATCAACTTTGTTACAGCAGCCTCAACCGTACTATCATAACCGCTAATAACACCAGTATCCTTGAGTTGATAACCCGTATCGTAACGATTCATCTCAACTTGTCCGCTGATACACTGACTGATATTAACCACAATAACGTCACGTTCTGAAACCTTACGAAGTATGTTCATAAGCCAAGGTTGCTGTGGAGCGTTTCCACTTCCGTATGAACGCATGACAATACTTCTCAACTCTGGTGCATCAAACATGTGATGAATCAAATGCTCCTCAATACCAGGGAAGAGAGAGAAGATAATCACATTGTTATCCAACTCGAAGTGTGGCACCATTGGCTTCGTAAAGTCTGGCTTTAATATACTGTGTTCTTTAAAGTTGAAGTTGACACCAGCCTCGCAGAGATGAGGATAATTAAAAGTGTCAAACGCATTAAACTCGTCTGCATTCTGCTTCGTTGAGCGGTTGCCTCGTAGGAGATGACCGCTAAAGTAGATACAAACCTCTGGTACCATTGGCGTTCCATCCAAGTGATGAGCAGATGCTAATTCAAGACTTGTCATGAGGTTTTCCTTACCGTCCGTACGTAGCTGTCCGATTGGAAGTTGTGAACCCGTAAGGATGATTGGTTTTGTGAGGTTTTCAAACATGAATGACAAGGCAGAGGCGGTATAAGACATCGTATCTGTACCATGCAAAACAACAAAACCATCATACTCATCATATCGGTCTGAAATAACTTTCACCAACTGCTTCCATCGCACTGGTGACATATCAGAAGAGTCGATAGGAGGGTCGAACTGATAGGTATCAACCTCTGTAGGGATTAGTTTGAACTCAGGAACGTTATCAACAAGATGGTTGAAGTCTAATGGCTCCAATGCGCCTGTTCGTTGGTTATGTCCCATACCAATGGTACCGCCTGTATAAATAAGTAATACTTTGTTGGTTCTGTTCATCGTGCATTAGTTTGTTATTTTTGCAAAGATAAGAAAAACATTTAATTCCCATCGTAATTTTAAAATATAATTTTCTATATAATGTTGTATGGTAAGCAAATATCTTATATGTTAGTTGTTAGTGGCTTGTTTCATAAGGTAATGTCCTTTATCTTATCGTTTTCTTTTGCTATATTGGGGCTCGTTAAGCCTTGTTTTGTAGGTAAGCACCAATGGTGTTAATGCTCAGCACTAATGGTGCTGACGCTCCGCACCATTGGTGCTGATGCTTAATTGCGATGTTATATATCTCCTTTTTTGGGGCGGAAACTATGTTATTAGCCCTTTTGTAAGGCTTCCTACCGATGTGTTTTTTCCTTTACAACGTTTGGTTATCTCTTCTTTTATGCTTACCTTTGTTTTTTTAACATGATCAATCACAATATTACCAAATCAACTTTCGACTATGGAGAAGAAATATTTTGCCCCTTCAGAACTGATTATAAATGAGGATGGAAGTATCTTCCACTTGCACTTGAAGCCAGAGAATCTTGCCGATAAAGTTATACTTGTTGGTGATCCTGGTCGTGTAGCACTTGTTGCTTCACACTTTGAGAATAAAGAATGTGAGGTTGCTAATCGTGAGTTCTGTGCTATCACAGGTACTTTCAAGGGAAAGAGAATTACAGTTTTGAGTACAGGTATTGGCTGTGACAATATTGATATCGTTTTAAACGAATTAGATGCGCTTGCTAATATTGATTTTAAGACACGTACAGAAAATGAGCAGTTGCGTCAGTTGACACTCGTACGAATCGGTACTTGTGGAGGATTGCAGCCTTACACTCCTGTTGGTACTTACATTGCGTCTGCCAAGAGTATTGGTTTTGATGGTTTGTTGAACTTCTATGCAGGTCGCAATCAGGCTTCTGACCTTGAGTTTGAAGCGGAATTCAAGAAGCAGGTTGAATGGGATTCGCAGTTGGGTAATCCTTATGTGGCTTGTGCTGACAAGGAATTGCTTGACACTATCGCTGCAGATGATATGGTACGTGGTGTTACGATTGCTTGTGGAGGATTCTTCGGACCACAGGGACGTGAGCTTCGTTTGCCATTGCAGGACCCTAAATTGAATGAGAAGATAGAAAACTTCTCTTATAATGGTATGCAGGTAACCAACTTCGAGATGGAGTCATCGGCTCTTGCTGGTCTTGCAACGCTTATGGGGCATAAGGCTGTAACGGTTTGTATGGTTATTGCCAACCGTCTTGCAAAAGAAGCAAATGCAAGC
This sequence comes from uncultured Prevotella sp., assembly GCA_963540415.1. Lineage (GTDB taxonomy): Bacteria > Bacteroidota > Bacteroidia > Bacteroidales > Bacteroidaceae > Prevotella. The sequence goes on along the minus strand of CAUTPS010000030.1, from coordinate 368 downwards.
TATAAGAATACTATTGATGGCTTGATAGAGAAGGTGTTGGAGAGAATATAATAAATGATTCTTTATGAGCAAACAAACAGGCAAGACATCACAAATAGTTTTATCCACCCCTCTGTCTATTCTTTCAGGGGGTGGTGAACCTATATGCTCTCTTGCTACTCAGCCGGGTGGAGCTATAGGTGTTATCCGTGTGAGTGGTGAGAAGGCTATAGAAATAACTGACAAAGTCTTTCATGGTGTTCGTGGAAAGCATTTAACAGATGCGAAAGGGAACACCTTGCATTATGGTGAAATCCTTGATAAGGAGGGAAAGACCATTGATGATGTTTTAGTTAGTGTCTTCCGTGCTCCCCATAGTTATACGGGTG
>CAUTPS010000029.1:0-32249 GCA_963540415.1 uncultured Prevotella sp. | reverse complement strand
AGACTCTATGCACTGCATGACTGCCGTATCACTCGAAATGTCGGATGAACCAATTATTTTTCGTCCCGCTACGGCTTTTCCCATAAAAGCATTTCAAGATATGATAGCTTTCAATACTAAATTATCTTACTGTTATATGGAAACAACCCTGATGTTTCTCATGCTTAATAAAGCATCGTCCTTGTGAACGTAAGTCGTTAAGCACTTCACTTAAAACCCATTTAAGAGTATCATTTGTCACAGGACGAGTAACTGAAGCATATTTATTGTAAGCAATATCAAAGGTTGTACCATACAGGTGGCAGCTATTCTCTGTTGCATTATGATTATGCCGACGAAGTTTCTCAACATCTTCCTTTGTTCTCAATACGCTTGAAACTAAAAGTCTATTGATAGGCACTCCCTTTGTCTGCAAGCTATCCATAAAGTTACGGGCAATATCTTGAAGTAAGATAGCAGCACGCGGCACAAGGTATGGTATGCTACTATTCAACTTCTTCATATTATAATATGGATTACTACCAACATATACCAATTCGCTCTTACGCTTCTCAGCATCAGCACGATCAGCAACAGGCTTCACACCATAACGCAACGCAGCTTCAAGTTGCTGTGGCTGCGAATCAGGGAAGCTCTCTTCATAATCTCTTACACCAACGATTCTGTTTTTCTTCTTTGATCCATCTGATGTAAAGAAATGAGACATCTTAACATTACTTGGAGTTGATTGAGCTTTAATCTTAGCTGAATCAACTTTTTCCATGACATGCGTGCTATCACTATCAATCTTGGATAATGCTTTCATCCTATCATGAGCGATAGACGGAAACAGTAACCTTATGATGGCTAAAAGAAAAGTTATGGCAATGAAGCCCAATAAAAAACGATTCTTTGTTATCTTCTTTTTTTGTTTCATTGATACAAAGGTAATAAGTTTTTGCTGATTGCGAATTATGAATTAAGAATAATTTGTAAGTATCATTATTTTATAGTAACTTTGCGAACAAATATAAAGTAGAAAAAATTGATAGAGAAGCATATAGTTCTTGAAGATATAGACCCAGTAGTCTTCTATGGGGTTGGCAATGGTCACCTCCAAATGATAAAGTCACTCTTCCCTAAGTTGAGAATTGTTGCAAGAGACAATGTTATTCGCATCTTAGGTGATGAGGAAGAGATGGTAAAGATTGAAGAAGACATTGAAACCATGCGTAAGCATGTGGAGCGGTATAACACCATTACAGAAGAGGACGTCCTTGATATCGTGAAAGGTCGTAAGACCAAAGCTGATGCGGTAAAGGACGTCCTTGTTTATTCTGTATCGGGCAGACCTATCAAAGGGCGTTCGGAGCATCAGCAGCAACTGATTGATGCCTTCGAGAAAAACGATATGATATTTGCTGTTGGACTAGCGGGAACGGGTAAGACTTACCTCAGTATAGCTTTAGCAGTAAAAGCTCTTAAGGAAAAAGCTGCAAAGAAGATTATCTTATCACGCCCAGCCGTTGAAGCTGGTGAGAAACTTGGCTTCCTTCCTGGTGACATGAAGGATAAGATAGACCCCTATCTGCAACCACTTTATGACGCTTTAGAGGACATGATTCCAGCTGTAAAGCTGCAGGATATGATGGATAAACATATCATTCAGATTGCTCCATTGGCATTCATGCGAGGACGAACACTGAGTGATGCTGTAGTGATCCTTGATGAAGCACAGAATACAACACCAGCACAAATCCGTATGTTCTTAACACGTATGGGCTGGAATACAAAGATGGTTATCACAGGTGACTTGACTCAGATTGACCTCCCTCATGCAGAGAAGAGTGGATTAAAGGAAGCACTTTCTATTCTAAATGGTGTGGATGGTATCTCGGTCATCAATCTGGATAAAAAAGACATTGTAAGACACAAATTGGTTACGCGTATCGTGAACGCATACGAAGCACACGATAAAGCTAACAAGAGATAGGACTCTATAAACATAAAAACAATGAAAGCATTAACAAAAACTGAATTCCATTTCGATGGACAGAAGAGTGTGTATCACGGCAAAGTACGTGATGTGTATGACATCAACGACGATCTTATCGTCATGGTAGCTACCGACCGAATCTCAGCATTCGATGTCGTACTGCCTAAAGGAATACCGTTCAAAGGACAGGTTTTGAACCAGATTGCTGCCAAGTTCCTTGACCTGACAACAGACATCTGTCCTAACTGGAAGTTGGCTACTCCTGATCCAATGGTAACTGTTGGTCTGAAGTGTGAAGGCTTTCGTGTTGAAATGATTATCCGTTCAATCCTTACAGGTTCTGCATGGCGTGCCTACAAGGACGGATGTCGTGAGATTTGCGGTGTGAAACTCCCTGATGGTATGCGTGAGAACGAGCGTTTCCCTGAACCAATCGTAACTCCAACTACCAAGGCTGACGAAGGTCACGATATGAACATCTCTAAAGAAGAGATTATCGAACAGGGTATTGTATCTGCAGAAGACTATGCAATTATCGAAGACTGGACACGTAAACTCTTTGCACGTGGTCAGGAGATTGCTGCAAAGCAGGGCTTGATACTCGTTGATACAAAGTATGAGTTCGGTAAGCGTGATGGTCAGTGCTACCTCATTGATGAGATTCACACACCAGACTCAAGCCGCTACTTCTACGCAGAAGGTTACGAGGAGAAACTTGAGAAGGGTGAACCTCAGAAGCAGCTTTCTAAGGAATTCCTTCGTCAGTGGCTTATCGAGCACAACTTTATGAATGAGCCAGGACAGACCATGCCTGAGATTACAGATGAATATGCTGAGACAGTTAGCGACCGTTATATCGAACTTTACGAGCATATCACAGGCGAAAAGTTTGACAAGGCTGTTGAAGATGGCGATATTGCTGCACGTATTGAAAAGAACGTGAAGGAGTACTTAGCTTCAAGAAAGTAAATTGATAAATACTAAATTCATAATTCTAAGTTCTTAATTTTGATTAGAACTATTCAGAGATTAATCTCTAATATGCCCCTATAGCATATCAAAGAATAGTAATCATAATTATGAATTATGAATTATGAATTATGAATTAAACAAATATGTACGAGCAGGAAAAGATTAAGCCCTATGATGGAGAGGGCGAGAAAGGAAAACTAATAGAAGAGATGTTTGATAACATCGCACCCACTTACGACACACTAAATCATCGTCTTTCTGGAAATATTGATAAGGGGTGGCGTAAGAAAGCTATTCGTCAGTTGCAGCCTTTCCGTCCAAAGCAGATGCTTGACATTGCTACAGGTACCGGCGACTTTGCCATTCTTGCAGCCAAAGAGCTGAAGCCAGAACATCTTATCGGTGCAGATATTTCTGAAGGTATGATGGCTATCGGTCGTGAGAAGGTAAAAGCTGCAGGACTAAGTGATGTCATTTCGTTTCAGAAGGAAGACTGTCTTAACCTTTCTTTTCCCGACAATACGTTTGATGCTGTGACAGCTGCATTCGGTATTCGTAACTTCCAGAACCTTGATAAGGGACTTGCTGAGATTTGCCGTGTACTGAAGAAGGGTGGACACCTGAGCATTGTAGAGCTGACAACACCTGTTAAGTTCCCTATGAAACAACTTTTCCGCATCTATTCTAACACATTCTTGCTGAACTATGCTAAGTTTATCTCAAAAGATAAAAGTGCATACGAATACCTTAACAAGACTGTTGAGGCTTTCCCACAAGGCGAAAAGATGATGGAGATATTCCAAAAAGCTGGCTTTGCGAAAAGCTCTTTCCGCCGATTGACATTCGGTATCTGTACAATGTATTTTGCAGAGAAATAGGATTCTTCTGAGATATTGACTTACAAAACCTAATATGACAGAGAGAAATTATTAGACACATTATCATAATAGTTTTGATTTCATTTTCCTGTCACATTTAACACTTCAAGTTAAACAATTGTGATACAGAGCATTAAGCAACCGATTTGAATGACAGAAGTGACAGGAAAGTTCGTTTGTAAGTAGAATATCATTCGATGTAACGGTTGGATAAAATAATTTATAGAACAAGGTAAAGATATGGACAAGTACGGACTAATTGGCTACCCATTAGGGCATTCTTTCTCTATTGGCTATTTCAATGAGAAATTTGAGAACGAACACATCAATGCCCAATATATCAACTTTGAAATTCCATCAATAGAGGATTTCAAAGAGGTTGTTGATGCTAATCCTCAATTACGTGGACTGAATGTGACCATTCCTTATAAGGAGCAGGTAATTCCTTATCTTGATAGTCTTAGTCCAGAAGCTAAAGCTATTGGTGCTGTAAATGTTATTCGTGTCACCCACAAAGGCAATAAAACTATACTTAAAGGCTTCAATAGCGATGTGATTGGCTTCACACGTAGTATTGAACCTTTACTTGAACGCCACCATAAGAAGGCGCTTATCCTCGGAACTGGGGGTGCATCAAAGGCTATCAACTATGGGCTAAAGTCGCTCGGACTGGAAACGAAGTTCGTATCACGTACAAAACGAGCTGAGGTTTTAACCTACGAAGAAATAACTCCTGAGATTATTCGTGAGTATAATGTGATTGTTAATTGTACTCCACTCGGCATGTATCCCAATACGGAGGTATGCCCATCGCTTCCATACGAGGCTATGGACAGCCACACACTACTCTACGACCTACTATATAACCCGGATGAAACCTTATTTATGACAAAAGGGCGTGAGCATGGAGCTATTGTAAAGAATGGTCTTGAAATGCTTCTTCTACAGGCTTTCGCAAGCTGGGAGTTTTGGGAAGGAGAAGAACAGAAATAAAACTGATTCATCCAAAATATATAGTGAGAAACTAAAGCCCTTACATAATAAGGTAAACCTTATCACTCCAAATTACTGAAGACCCATAAAACTTTCTGATAGGAGATGAGGAATAAGGAGGAAAGATTAAGCAGATCTTTCCTCCTTATTTTATATACGGTAAACACATCGTCAACTCCCCTACCCATTTGAAAAGAGATTGGTATAAGGGCATTTGTCCTAATTTTTCACTCCCTATTTTTAAGAACATGCTCTTTTAGCTTCTAAAAGACGCCCAATAAGCTTGCAAAAGATACCCTTTTGAGGTCTTACTAACGCCCTTTTGAAGTCCAATTAATCACCTTTTACTTTCACGTTTTACAAACATCTGATTCTCTGTCGGTTACGAACGTATCAAACAGAAGTAATTTATGGCCATTCAGAGGGGAAATTAACCACTTGATGTCAATATTTTTCACATCAGAAACGTAATCCTTGCCTATTTACTTACAGATAGATGTGGGAAGTCTTATTCCTACACTACACCCACTTCGTAACCTTAGTTGTAGGCAACTTTAATAGACTTCCCATTGGGCAGACAAACCGACAATAAGGACGTGGTACAAAGAACGACAGCAAGATAAACACAACAGCTATCAGAATTATTACCCAAGTTGCAGATTTGAATATAAAAGCTACAAACAATTCATAATCCATCCACTGTGACCAAACACCTGCAAGCATCAATATGATCAACACCCAAAACAATAGTTTACGGAAATGTTCAAGATATTGTACAGTCTGTTTGCTCATCTTCAACTTATTATGATTTGTCATTCCCGCCAACTCTTGTACAGAGCCTAACGGACAAACATGTGTACAATAGTAATTCTTCTTACCAAAAAGGGGATAAATGAAGGCTGTTATCAACATAATGATAGGAATCAATGATATCCATACATTCATACCACCAGACATGAAACCAACAAGAACAGACCATGAAATGAATGTTCCTCCCCATAAGCCTAAAACCACAAAGTTCAATAAGAGCTGGAAGACACGATAACGCTTGTTCTTAACAAACAAAGGAATAATAGCTGCCATAAGAACAACAATAAAACCAATTATCGTCTTTGCTCGTAAGTCCAGTCTATCAAAGAATGAAGTCTCTTTCACATTCTTAGCCGCATACTGTAAACCAGCCTTCATATTTCCAATAATAGCATTTGAAGAGTAAGTGGCTCCAGTTACGCCATCAACCTTCATAGCCAACGCCTGTACGGTCGTTTTACCATTCCAACGATTTAACAATTCACTGGCTTCTTGGAAAACTTCGGGGGTCTCAGAATTATGTAATGCCTTTACCTGCTGAACTTTTCCTTTCTTAAGATAAATCTCTAAAGGAACTGCGCCTCCAAAGCCCTTTACATCCTTTGCTAAATAAGTGGTATTGATAACAACCCTACCATCATCTAATGTACGAAGGGTATCTATCTTGGTTTTTGTTTCCTTGTTATCATTACTAAACACACGATTACCCAATAGTTTCCCATCACGTTGTACTGCCGCAACTGCCAAAACTAATATGCAGGCTAATAATAAAAATAATTGTTGAAGTTTCTTCATTAAACTGATACATCTTTTTATTCTGGGAAATGCAAAAATACAAATAAATATCGAAATCAACCTAATGTGAGATACAGATAATTGAACTTTTTTATACTTTAACTTTATTAACATCAAAATATTAGATTTTATTTTGCCTCTTCAAGGCTTTTTCCTATATTTGCAATCGGACTTTGCAAATAGGTCTACCTAAGCATATAATTAAAAGCTACCAAACGAAGAACCAAACTTATAAACCTAAACAATATGACAAACAAAAGAACATGTCTATATGACAAACACGTAGCATTAGGCGCACTTATCACTCCTTTTGCAGGCTTTGACATGCCCATCCAATATACAGGAATTATTGATGAGCATAACGCAGTAAGAGAACATTGCGGAGTTTTTGATGTGTCTCACATGGGAGAGGTAATAGTATCAGGTCCCGATGCTGACAAGTTTATTAACCATATCTTTACAAATGACGTAAACGGACTTGCTGCGGGTAAAGTACTTTACGGTATGATTTGCTACCCTGATGGTGGAGTTGTAGATGACACATGTATTTGTAAACTTGACGACCACTTGTACCTCATGACAATCAATGCTTCCAACATTGATAAGGACGTAGCATGGATTGAACAGAACGCAGAAGGTTTCGATGTTATTATTGAGAACAAGAGCGAAGCTTATGGTCAGTTAGCAATTCAAGGTCCAAAGGCTGAAAGCATGTTAGAAGATGTGCTCGGTCTTGCTTGCAAAGAATTGAAGTTCTATGAGGTTAAGCGTCTTCAGCAAGATGGCACTGAGGTTATCGTTTCTCGTACAGGATACACTGGAGAAGACGGTTTTGAAGTTTATGGCACACCTGAATATATCGTAAAGATATGGGATAAACTGATTGAAGCTGGCGTAAAACCTTGTGGATTAGGCTGCCGAGACACCTTGCGTTTTGAGGTAGGCATGCCACTCTATGGTAATGAACTTTCTGATAAGATAACCCCTGTCATGGCAGGCTTATCAATGTTCGTGAAGTTTGATAAAGAAGAGTTTATCGGAAAGGAAGCCCTTTTGAAACAAAAGACAGAAGGTGTCAGCCAGCGTCTCCGTGGTATTGAGTTAGACGATAATGCTATCCCTCGTCATGGATACAAGGTTCTGAAAGATGGTGTTGAAGTCGGTGAAGTCACCACAGGCTACCGCCTCATCTCTGTTGATAAGAGTTGTGCTGTCGCATTGGTAGACGCTTCCGTTCAGATGGGTGATAGACTTGAGATCCAAATCCGCAAGAAGACTTTCCCAGGCACTGTTGTTAAGAAGAAATTCTATGAGAATCACTATAAGAAATAAAATCTATAAAGCTAATAAACAATCAAAAAAATAATATTATGGCAAAAGTAATTGAAGGACTCTATTATTCAGAGTCACATGAATTTGTGAAAGTAGTTGGCAGTATTGGCTATATTGGTATTACCGATTATGCACAGCACGCTTTAGGTAACATCGTATATGTTGATATGCCAGATGTAGACGATGACATTGAAGTAGATGAAGATTTCGGTGCAATAGAGAGTGTTAAGGCTGCTTCAGACCTCAAATCTCCAGTATCTGGTAAGGTGATCGAAGTTAATGAGACTTTGGAAGATGAACCAGATTTGCTCAATAAAGATGCATACGAAAACTGGATTATAAAAGTTGAACTTACAGATACTGCAGAGCTGAAGAATCTTATGGATGCTAAAGCTTACGAAGAATTCTGTGCAGAATAAAGTTCTACGAATAAATATATGGGCGTTTATAAGTGCAAATAGGTGATGATAGAAAAGCCTATCATCGCTTATAAACGCTTATTTATATTTATTTCAGCCTACTACTAACCTATTCAATCCTAAACAAATGATTCATAAGTTTTTACCTCACACTGGTGAGGATATACAACAGATGCTTGACCGTATTGGCATAAAGAAGCTTGAAGACCTATATGCTGAAGTACCTGAGAGCATCCGTTTCAAGGGAGATTATGATATTCCTGAGACGATGAGCGAGTTAGAAATACGCGCTTTCTTTGAGAAACTTGGACAAAAGAATGACAAGCTTACTTGCTTCGCAGGTGGAGGTGTATATGACCACTATGCGCCAAGTGTTATTCAGAATCTTCTCAGTCGTTCGGAGTTTCTTACATCATATACCCCCTATCAAGCTGAGATATCACAAGGAACACTCCATTATATCTTTGAGTTCCAAAGTATGATGGCTGAACTTACTAGTATGGATATTGCCAACGCTTCTATGTATGAAGGCACTACAGCAACTGCTGAAGCTATGATGGTGGCTTTTGATAATGCAAAGAAAGCTGACACTGTATTATATTCTGAGACTTTATGCAAGAATGTCATTGGCGTATTAAAGACTTACGCACATTTCCATGGCATTAAGCTCAAGGCAATCAAGGCGGTTGATGGAGAGACTTCACACGAAGACTTAAAGAACCAATTGCAGGCAGGTGGTGTGGCTGGAGTTATCGTACAACAGCCTAACCGACATGGTATTATTGAAGACTTTACAGGCTTTGCTGATACTTGCCATGAAGAAAAGGCACTGTTCATTATTAACAGTGTTGCAGCTGACCTTGCTTTATTAAAGACACCAGGAGAATGGGGTGCAGACATTGCTATAGGCGACATTCAGAGTCTTGGACTTCCAATGGCATTTGGTGGACCATACGCTGGCTACATGTGTTCAACTGAAAAGCTAATGCGAAAACTCCCAGGTCGTATCGTTGGTAAGACATGCGATAGCCGTGGACAGCGTGTATTCGCACTGACACTACAAGCACGTGAACAGCATATCCGTCGTCAGAAAGCAACTTCAAACATCTGTTCTAACCAGAGTTTGATGGCGCTTTATGCTACAATCTACATGAGTATGATGGGAAAAGAGGGTATAAAAGAAGCTGCTCAGATGGGCTATGATGGTGCACATTACCTTTACGAGCAACTCCTTAGTACAGGTAAAGTTAAGCTTGTTCACAACAAGCCTTTCTTTAATGAGTTCCTTATTCAAATAAAGGAACGCGACACCTTCTTCGACAAGGCTATCAAACAGGGCATTCTCCCAGGTATCAAGGTTGATGATGACAAACTCCTCATTGCCGTTACAGAGAAACGTACAAAAGAGGAGATTGATACACTCGTCGGATTATTATAGTCACACAAAGTTTTTCTAAATCTACGCAACAATGAATAATAAACTATATGGCAATCTGATATTTGAGTTGTCACATCCAGGAAGACGTGCTTATAGCCTCCCTGAGAATCGTTTTGGCCATCATCCTTTACCCGACTTCTGCAAACGAGAGAAAGATGCAGAGCTACCAGAATGTGACGAATTGACGGTTGTACGTCATTATACTAATCATAGTGAAAATAACTTTGGCGTTGATAACGGTTTCTATCCCTTAGGTTCTTGTACGATGAAGTACAATCCTGTCATCAACGAAGAGATAGCTTCAATGCCATGCTTTACAGCCCTTCACCCTCACCAACCTATTGAAACAGTCCAAGGTGCACTGGAGGTTGAATACAATATTCAACGTGCTCTTGCTTCTATTACGGGTATGGCAGAAGTCACACTTAACCCATACGCTGGTGCACATGGCGAGTTAACAGGTCTGATGCTCATAGCATCTTACCATCAACAGTGTGGTGACACAAAGCGAACAAAGGTTATCGTACCTGACTCTGCTCATGGAACTAACCCTGCCTCTGCTGCTGTTTGCGGTTTAGAGATTGTAGAAGTAAAGAGTACAGCTGAGGGACTTGTTGATGTCAACGACTTAAAACCGCTCTTGGGTGATGACATTGCAGGTATGATGATGACCAATCCTAACACCTTAGGTCTCTTTGAGAAAGATATTCCAGAGATTGCTAAGCTCATACACGACTGTGGCGGTCTGCTGTACTATGATGGTGCCAACCTCAATCCACTATTAGGTGCAGCACGTCCTGGAGACATGGGATTCGATGTTATTCACCTCAATCTACACAAGACATTCTCTACACCACATGGTGGAGGTGGTCCTGGTGCTGGTCCTGTCGGTGTCGGTGAGAAACTAATTCCATTCCTGCCAAAGCCACATGTAAAGAAGACGAAGGATGGTTTTGTTGTTGACAATCCAGATACAACAGGGGAATTCTCGTCTGATAATATTCGTATTAGTGGTTACCTCGGCAATTTCCTCGTTATTCTTCGTGCCTACACTTATATTCTCACACTTGGCAAGAAGCATCTCAAGGAGGTTGGACCATTTGCAACTCTAAATGCGAACTATATCAAAGAATGTCTAAAGGATGATTACGAGCTTCCTATTGACACACTTTGTAAACACGAGTTTGTATTCGATGGCTTGAAAGATAAGAGTACCGGTGTAACAACAATGGATGTTGCCAAACGCCTACTCGATTATGGCTATCATGCTCCAACAATATATTTCCCACTTCTGTTCCATGAGGCTATGATGATTGAACCAACAGAAACAGAAAGTAAGGATACTATTGATGGATTTATAGAGGTGATGCATACCATTGCGAAAGAGGCTCTTGAGAAGCCAGAGCTTGTTAAGGGAGCACCATACAACACACCTATTGGACGTGTAGATGATGTTCTTGCAGCTAAGCATCCAATCCTTACTTATCGTCAGCTTGTCAACGACGTAGAGGAGAATGTATAGCGTATCTCCACAGTAACTCTATAAGAGATTGAATATGAAAAAGACAAATCTATTAATAATCGGTTCGGGACCTGGTGGTTACCGAACCGCTTCCTATGCTGCTCAGAATGGTTTAGAAGTGACAATCATTGAGAAAGCACAGCCTGGTGGAACCTGTCTGAATGCTGGTTGTATTCCTACGAAATGCCTTGCACATGATGCTGAACTACGCCTTACGACTTCTTCTCTTTACGAAACGACTCCCCCACTCGATTTTGCGAAGGTAATGGAGAGGAAAGAAGGAGTTATCAATCAACTTAGAGAGGGCGTAAGCACTTTACTTAGTCAGCCTGGTATAGACTTTATTATAGGTGAGGCTCGTTTCGTTTCTGACCATGTTGTTGAAGTAAATGGCGAACAAATAGAGGCTGAGCATATCATTATTGCAACTGGTTCACGTTCAAAAATGCCACCTTTCATGAGTGAAGAAGACTTCCTGAGCCAGTCTGAAACAGCACAAAACATTGTCACATCCACGGAATTACTTTCCATTGCGAAAGTTCCTAACCGCCTCACAATCATTGGGGCAGGAGTTATCGGAATGGAATTTGCTTCAGCTTTTTCAGCTTTCGGTAGTGAAGTGACAGTTATTGAATTTATGAAGGAATGCCTCCCTCCTATTGACAGCGATATAGCTAAACGCTTAAGGAAGACATTAGAGAAAAGAGGTGTGACCTTCTACATGCAGAGTGCAGTAAAACAAATCCTATCACCTGCAGAGAGTGGACAGGAGTATACAACCGTTATATTCGATAAAAAGGGTAAAGAAGATAGAATTGTTACCGACCTTGTATTGATTGCTACTGGTCGTCAAGCCAACTTCGACAATATCGGTATTGAATCGACTGGTATAGAAGTAAACGCAAAGGGTATTGTTGTCAATGACAATATGGAAACAAATGTGAAGGGTGTATATGCTATCGGTGACGTCAATGCACGTCAAATGTTAGCGCATGCAGCGACCTTCCAAGGCTTCCGCGCTGTCAATCATATTCTTGGAAAGGACGATAATATTCGACTTAATATCATGCCATCTGCAATCTTTACATATCCAGAAGCAGCTTGCGTAGGTAAGACTGAAGACCAGTGTAAAGCTGAGGAAATCAAGTACTCTACTCGAAAAGGTTTCTATCGCGCTAATGGTAAGGCTTTAAGTATGGAAGAAACGGAAGGTATGATAAAGGTGCTGATAGCTGAAGATGGCTCTATATTGGGCGCACACTGCTATGGCGCACATTCTGCCGACCTTATTCAAGAAGTTGCAACCTTAATGAATTATGATGCTAAACTGGATAAGATACGAGACATCATTCATATCCATCCAACCTTGAGTGAGATTCTACAAGATGCACTCCTCTAAAAAATAGGGATATTAGTATCATTCTCTAAAATGACAATAATGGGCCTTTCTTCCCTCATTTAATCATCGTGTTGATACTTAGCACGTATGGTGCGGAGGCTTAGCACATGTCGTGTTGATGCTTAGCACCAAGTGTGCGGAGGGTTTAACGCCTTCTAAGATATAGTCATGACGAGGGCAAATTGTTATCAAAAGAAGGTTATAAAACCAATAAACTATTAAAGTTATACACAAAAGAACATTATCATTTCTGCTCCTTTCAACACAAAGAACAAAGGGATTCACCTCTAAAAGTAAATACTTTTAAGTATAAAATGTTTGGAGGATAAAAATCTTTATGCTAACTTTGCACACAGAAAGGATACAGATTTAGTCGTATCGATTCGATCGGGATAGTCATCAAATAAATTAGAAAACCCGAGATGACTTCTTTTGTTAATGGCGGGCCACATAAATCGCATTCCAGCGACTAAGCCGCAAGGTCAGTGGATTACAAAGACGAGGAGCTCTCTTATCATTGATACTCGGACTTTTCATCACATCGTCGATACGACTTTTCTAATTCCCATTTCTTTAAAGAAGAGGGATTGAGGTGGGGTTTCCAAGTGATTCCCCACCTTTTTCAATTATTCAAGCGTATAGTAATTATGTAAAACTTAACCTCCTATAAGTAGCCTGTGAAGTTATAAAAGATTATCTATCAATACTTATACCATCATTTAGGCTTTCTTAAAGGGGATAATAAAAGAAATTTAGCAATGTTCTCAGGAATTGTAGAAGAGATGGCAATCCTTAAAGGGATTGAACATGAACAGGAGAATATCCATTTTACTTTTCAATGTTCATTTACAAAGGAATTGAAGATTGACCAAAGTATTGCGCACAATGGAGTGTGCCTTACAGTCGTTCGCTTCCAAGACGATACCTATACGGTGACAGCCATGAAGGAAACCCTTGAACGCTCGAACTTAGGCTTACTCAAAGTGGGAGATCGTGTGAATATAGAACGTTCAATGATTATGAACGGTAGATTAGATGGACACATCGTACAAGGTCACGTTGATCAAACAGCTAAGTGTGTAAATATGGAAGATGCAGATGGTAGTACCTATTTCACCTTCGAATATCCGTGCAACCGAGAGATGGCACAACGTGGCTATTTCACTGTTGATAAAGGGTCAGTTACGGTCAATGGTGTCTCACTGACTGTTTGCGAACCAACAGATAACAGCTTTAAGGTAGCCATCATTCCTTACACACGAGAGAATACCAATTTTGCTGACATTCATATTGGCACTATTGTAAACCTCGAGTTTGACATTCTTGGCAAATATATAGCACGCTTAAACAGCTTTACAAGATAGATATTGTAAATATTTATTGTCATAGCATCTAACAACCCTAAACAACGTAGGAAATAGAGTAAAGAAAGCTATTTCAGTGTTGTTTAGGGTTGTTTTATTATAAAAATAAGTTAATTAAAAACCTTTTGTATATACATAACAATAGGTTAATGTAAAAAAAACTCACATATTCAATCAATACATTTTATTTTACAAAAAGTTTTATTACCTTTGTTTGCAGATATAGTTGTAAAGACAAATAAAAGTAATAAATGAGGAAACAAACAGACATATTTAAGAGCTTTTGGAACCAAATTATCATTTGGCTTCCGCTTTTCCTCATACCCATTTTGTACGCTCCGCAAGGACATACATCATGGCAAAACGACTTGTCGATATATATCATTCCCCTTTCAATGATGGCAGTTGCATATACCAATTATTTTGTACTTGCCCCCATGTTATTAAAGGGACGGAAGAAAGAGTTTTGGGTAATCAATACACTGCTCATACTTTTCTTATCTATTGTACAGCACGAATGGTTATACTACATCTCAGGTGACCAAAACCTGATGACTTATCCATACCAAATCTTTGTAGAAAACAAAGAGGACAAGTACGTATACCCACACATCTTTTTTATTATACGCAATGTCTTTAACCTAAGTATCTGTGCTGGTGTTGCAACATCGATACTAATGGCACAGCGTTGGTCAAAGGCTGAAAAGGAAAAGCGTGAGGCAGAAACAGCAATGACAAAAGCCGAGTTGGTAAACTTACGTCAGCAAGTCAACCCACACTTTTTGCTCAACACAATGAATAATATCTACGCGCTGACAGCTTTCGATACAGAAAAGGCGCAGAAGGCAATTATTGACCTTTCAAAGATGTTACGACATATTCTCTATGACAACCAGCAGCCTTACGTCTGCCTGAAGGAAGAAGTAGAGTTCTTACACAATTATGTCGACTTGATGATGATACGCATACCAGAGAATGTAGAAATCAAACGCGAGTGTAACATCCCAGCTAATTGTAACATCCATGTTGCGCCAATGATATTTATCTCATTGTTAGAGAATGCCTTTAAACATGGTATTAATCCAGAGCAAAAGAACTTTATTCACATAAAGTTAGATGCAAATAATGAGCAAATAATATTCTCCATACAAAACAGTAACAACCCAAAGGGAGAGGCAGAAAGGAACGGCCATGGCATAGGCCTCAAACAAGTAGAGCGCCGTCTTGAGCTTGCTTACCCTGGTAAGTACAAATGGGAGAAGGGATTTGATAGTAATAGAAATACATATTCATCTAAAATTATCATTTATGACACTAAACTGTATAATCATTGACGACGAACCTTTAGCAGCAGACTTGCTTGCGAGTTATGCTAAGAAAACACTCTTTTTGAACTTAATTGGTGTTTTTAATAGTGCTGTAGAAGGCGTAAAAGCCATCCGTGAGAATAGGGTTGACCTCATATTCTTAGATATACAGATGCCTGAACTTAGTGGACTGGAGTTTGCAAAGATTCTACCAAAGGAAACTAAGATTATTTTCACAACTGCATTCAGCCAATATGCTATCGATGGTTACAAGGCAAATGCAATTGATTATCTTATGAAGCCAATTAGTTATGATGACTTCTTAGCTGGTGCAAACAGGGCTTTAGACTGGTTCCAAAGTACCCGTCAGACAGAGAATGCGTCGAACGACCGCTTTATCTTTGTGAAGAGCGAGTACAAACTGGTTAAAATCATGTTTGATGACATCCTCTATATTGAAGGATTGAAGGACTATGTTAAGATTTATCTTGCTAACGACCATAAGCCAATCATGAGTTTAATGAACATGAAGAAGATTGAGGAGTCACTTCCTAAACCTGAATTCATGCGCATTCATCGTTCCTACATCGTACACATGAAGAAGATTGATGGCATTGATCGTTTCCGCGTTGTAATCGGAGATTCTATCCTTCCAATCTCAGATAGTTATAAGACAGTTCTTCAAGATTATCTTGATGGGCATACATTATAAACTTGAAAAGATAAAACAAACAAAATAATAAAGACACTAACTTCTATCTCCTTTGAAAGAAGAAAATAGAAGTTAGTGTCTTTTTTATGCTTTAAACCCATAGATAACTATATGGGTAAGAGAAGTCAAAAAGACGAAATGGATAGTGAAACTTATCCATTTCAAGACTCATATATATGTTTCTACCACGCGAACATCAGAACAATGCTACTTACTCGTAGTCAATCCACTGCGTTTCGTGCGCTTAAATGATCGGTAATCATCAAGTTCAATCTCAACATCTGGCTCTACCAGTTCGCCAACTCTTGGCAACTGGAACTTCATATACTTGATGTTCAATCCACGTTCAATCCATTGATTCTCATAATAAGTATGAATGCCAAGAATCTCACGTGTCTTCTCATCCATCTGATTCTCAGCTACCCTACCCTCGCTTAACTCATTACCATAGAGATCTTCTGTACGGAACAGAACTGGCAATTGGTTCACATTAACCATGTAGGTAGTATATGTAAAGAGGAAGTTAGAATCCGTCTTAAGATGAACAATACCACCATCTATCAAGAAACGACGATAACGATTCATGAAGAAGGTAGAAGTCAGACGCTTATGCACGTTCTTCATCTGAGGATCAGAGAAGGTAAGCCATATTTCTTGCACCTCATCTTCGCTAAAGAAACGGTCGATAATCTCAATGCTGGTACGCAAGAAAGCTACATTATCCAACCCTTCTTCCAAAGCTTGTTTAGCACCTGTATAGATACGAGCACCCTTAATATCAACGCCAATAAAGTTGATATTAGGGTAAACACGTGCCAAACCAACAGTATATTCACCCTTACCACATCCCAACTCAAGTACAATCGGGTTATCGTTATGGAAATACTGTTCACGCCAATGCCCTCTCATTTCAAACGGAACTTCACTGATAACGCCATAAGGATATTGGAAAACGTTCTTAAACGTTTCCATCTCTGCAAATTTCTTTAACTTACCTTTACTCATGAGTGCAAAGGTACAATAAAAATAAGGAACGAGCCGTAAGGAGCAGTATTTAATTTATTTAGACTGACTGCATAGCCATAAATTCACTTGATTACAAGATATTTTTGTACCTTTGTACTCTAAAAGTGATTCATCATGGCAATAAAAGCTGCATTCTTCGACATAGATGGTACGTTAGTATCCTTTAAGACGCACCAGATTCCAGCATCTACGATAAAGGCTATTGAGCAGGCAAAAGAACAAGGCGTGAAGATTTTCATCTCCACCGGACGCCCTGTAGCGATTATTAATAACATTGATGCCATCCGACATCTTATTGATGGATATATCACCTTTAATGGTGCACGTTCCTTTGTTGGCGAAGAAGATATCACTTTGATGCCTATTCCCGAAACCGAGGTACGAGCAATGATTGAGGATGCTAACCGTCGCGACTATGCCGTTTTGGTATGTGGTCGAGATGTTGTTGCACTTCATAATCATAAACCTATCTTTGACGAAATCTTCGTCCAAGCCTTGGGTGTTAACAACATCGATATCAATAAACCTGTAGAGCCACTGCTTAGCCAACCCATTCTGCAGCTAACTCCTTTCTTTAGTGAAGAAGATGAGAAGGCTATTTCTCCATCAATGCCACACTGTGTATCAGCACGTTGGCATCCAAGTTTCACCGATATTACTGTACAAGGAGCTGACAAAGGGAACGCATTGAAGCAGATGTCAAAGCACCTTGGTATCGGTTTGGAAGAATGTATTGCCTTCGGTGATGGTGGCAATGACATGACGATTCTCCAAACAGCCGGTATCGGTGTCGCAATGGGAAATGCCTATGAAGGAATAAAAGCTGTAGCTGACTATGTCACAACAAGTGTAGATGAGGACGGTATACGTAATGCCTTCATTCATTTCGGAATTATAAACAACTAAAGATTAAGGGTTATGGCTTCTGAATCTTGATTCATAAGCATATATAACTATACATTAGGAATTAAAGAAAACAATGTCAAACAAGATAGAACGTTCTTCACAAGAAAAACGTACTGCCTTTGTGGTAGTCTTCGCTTTCTGTGTTATGCTTGCTGAAGTTGTTGTGGGACTATCTTCCCACTCAATGGCACTCTTTGCAGATGGCGTTCACATGGGTTCACACGTATTGGTTATCGGACTCAATTGGGCAGCCTACGTGTTAGTACGCTACCTAAAAAACAAGGGTGCAACCCATTACGATACAGAAAAGATACTAAACTTAGCTGCTTTCACAAGTGGTATATTTCTGATTCTCACAGCTATCTTTATTATCGTAGAAGCAGTAGAACGATTATCTTCACATGAAGAAATCCACAACTATGAATTGGCATTAACAACAGCAGGAATAGGTTTGGTAGCAAACACTATTAGTGCTTCAATCCTTCATGGACATCATGGTGCAACAGACTACAATAGCCATGCAGCCTACCTCCATGTCCTTTCAGATGCTCTAACAGAGATTGGAGCAATCATCGGAATACTCTGTGCCATGTTTTGGAACATTACTTGGATTGACTCAGCTGTAGCCGTTGTCAGCGCATTGGTTGTTCTCCGTTGGGCAAAACGATTATTATGGGATACTGGCAGATCACTAACAATGTTATAGTACTGTCTGTCAATGCATATTTCTTTCTAAAGTTCAGAGTCAATCATAGCAATTAATTCTATCTCATCAGCTTAAAATAAGTCTGATGAGTGCATATTAGAAGGGATGAAAAAACATTACAAAATCCACAAATCAACATGCTATTTTACATGTAAAAACGGCTTCACATCACACCTTTATAATCATTTGATACTCAAAACATTACAAGATAGACTTTTAAAAGGTGCTTAGTTAGCCTTCCAAAGGGCGTTAATAAGACTCCAAAAGGGCACCTTTTGCAAGCCAAAAGAGCGTTAATTGCAAGCTATTTGGTGGTCTTTACAAATTGGCTATGTGAATTTATTTTACATTACTAACTATTATCGTACTATAATAAAGGGCAAAGTTAGAATTCCTCAACTATAAATCAATCTATCAAAAGGGTAAAACAAAAGAGGGACATAAATTCCCTTCTATCCATAGTTGCATAAAATGCCGGATAAAAGAGGATTTATATCCCCGATATTATAAAAGATTAAAAAACTATTCTGTGTATAAGAATCGCTTGATAGACTTCTTTGGTGTCTTTTCAAACTCTTCTTCTTGAATACGTATCTCAGCAACCTTGCAGTAAGCTGGTACAATTGTATTCAACTGTGTGCGGTTTTCCTCCATAATATTCTTGAGGTCATCCGCATTGAGTCCTAAGTTCTGAGCTTCGTCATAATCAGGATGAACTAAGGCAATAAGCTTTTCACCACTCTGAATAACCAAACATTCACTTACGAGAGGCAGAGAATTAAGTTTATCCTCAATCTCCTCTGGGTAGATATTTTGCCCATTACTTCCAAGAAGCATATTCTTAGAACGTCCCTTAATAAAGACGTTACCATCTTCATCCATCAAACCAAGGTCACCGGTATGGAACCAACCATCCTTGTCAATCGTCTGACCTGTATCTTCTTCATTCTTATAGTAACCAAGAAGAACATTAGGTCCCTTGGTCAAGATTTCGCCTGGTACGTTTACTGGATCAGAACTATTGATACGTACTTCCTGGTGTAAAGCTGCCTGACCACAAGAGCCCTGCTTAAAAGTCTTCCAATCACGATAACAGATAATTGGACCACATTCTGTTGCACCATAACCTACAGTATATGGGAACTCTATGCGACGTAAGAAACTCTCGATTTCACCATTGAGAGCTGCTCCACCAATAATAATCTCGTAAAGATTACCACCAAAGGCTTGATATACTTGCTCACGAATCTTTGCACGTACCTTCTTATTAATTACTGGCATATTCAGCAGGAGACGCATACGATTGTTCTGAATCTTTGGGAAGACCTTCTTACGAATAATCTTCTCAATTACCAAAGGTACAGCAATCATAATAACAGGCTTTACCTCTTGAAGTGCTTGAGAGATAATAGCAGGAGAAGGGATACGTGTCAAATAGTAAATGTGAACACCTGAGAGGAATTCATAGATAAACTCGAATGACATTCCATACATGTGAGCCATTGGAAGAATACTGATAACATTATCTCCGGGCTTAATTACATGGCCTAAAACATGCTTAGCAAAATCAGCATTGCTCCATAAAGAACGGTATGGAAGCATTACACCTTTAGAGCGACCTGTTGTTCCACTGGTATAATTTATCAAAGCAAGTTCGTCTGGACTCTGCTCACGATAGTAATGTATATGCTCTGGACGGAAGTACTTAGGGTAACGACGTCCAAACTCCTCATTGAGATGTTCACGTGCATAAGTCAACTTATCCGTACGACTTACTACCAATGAGTAATCTGGAATATAAATAATTCCCTCCAAGTTTGGCATCTTCATGGCATCAATCTGAGTCACAACGACATCACCTACAAAAAGAAGTTTTGCATCTGAGTGATTGACAATGTTATGAATCTGCTCTGGCATAAACTCATGCAAGATAGGCACAGCTACCGCACCATAAGTGAGTACTGCAAGGAAAGAAGCAGCCCAAGCAGAAGAGTTTCTTCCACATAGCGCTATCTTATCACCACGTTTTACACCACTTGCCTCAAACATAATGTGCAACTTTTCAATCTTTCTTGCAACATCATGATATTGAAGGGTCTTGCCTTTATAATCTGTTAGAGCATCACGGTCCCAATGTTCGATGATACTCTTCTCTATTAATTCATTAAAACTCGGAATCTTTTCCATTGCACAATATTTCAATCTGTGTGCAAAGATACATATTTATAAGCACATTTCAAAATATTATGTGCAGAAATGTATAAAGATTAGCTTAAATGAGAGCATCAAAGAAATAATTATCATAACACGATATTCAACATGTTAAAGCCACAAAAAAGCTATATAAAGAAAAAAGACGGATATACTTTGATAGTACATCCGTCTTATATATATAAGGTGTAGTTATCTCTTAGAAGAAGAGGTAGCGGTTATCGACAACCTTTGCCTTGAGGATAAGATCCTGCATAAAATTACCAACCAACTGCATATTTGCCTGAGCAGCCTGCTGCATTACCAAAGTCTCATCGTACTTAGAACCTGCACGCATAGACTTCTTTATTACCAGGAACACATAAACACCAGCATTACCCTTTACAGGAGCCTTAGAGAACTTGCCTGCTGCTGTACCTGCAACTGCACCAGAGAGAGCTGGCTCTACAGAACCAGTTGCTTGTACGAATGCTGGAGCTGCAAATGTAATCTGATTAACAGAAGAAACCTTAGCACCCTTAGCCTGAGCTGCTGCAATAGAGTTTACACCCTTGAGCTTAGCCATGAGTTTCTCAGCCTTCTTATCTTTAATAACCTCACGTTTGAGGATTTCCTTTACCTGTGCATCATCCCATGAACGATAGCCCTGTGGATGAATAGCAGTCAAAGCGATAACCAAGAGATGATCATTATTACCACACTCATAGAGAGGTGAAACCTCACCCTGCTTAGCCTCGAAGAGCCACTTCAATGCATCACGTGTACCAGGAATACCACCAACATAGTGCTCAGCCGTAGAGATGTCATTGAGTGACTGAACCTGATAACCAGACTTAGGAGCATTCTTCTCAAGGTCAGCTACAGTAGAACTCTTAGCAACAAACTCAGAGAACTTATTGTAAGCATTGCTGCGTGTAGCCTTAGAGAAGTCTATGACCTTCTTAATAACAGCAGCAGTTGTCTTTGTTGTAAAGGCCTTCTTATCAAGTACTTGAAGGATAATGTTACCCTGTGTAAGAGCAAGATTCTGCGTTGCATTCACCTCACCATTGAGCAGAGCATTTATAAATGTACGATTATCTTGACTCATACTTGGAGCCATCTCGTACTGCTGACCAGTAAACCATACCTTCTCACCAGTCTGACCATAACGCTTTGCAAGTGCATCAAAATCAGCACCACCAGCCAATGCCTTCTGGATAGAGTCTGCCTTAGCACGTGCCTCATCAATAGTTGCAGCTGCAATATTAATCTGACGGAACTGGATTGAGTCTGCCAATTGTGCTTTAGAAAGTACACGAATAATATTCAATGTATTGTCCTGAGCGTTCTCAACAACACCAGTTGTACCAACAGAAAGTGAATCAATCTTTGATGCAATGTCAGGATACTGCTGATAAGCCTTACTGCTTACAGGAAGCCCAAGATAAGGAATCTCAGAACCACTCTTGCTAACAACAGCAGCAGGATCTTCTGCAGAAGCAAGTTGCTTTTGGAAGCCGTTCATCTCCTTAACAACCTGACTGCGGTCTGCAGCACTTGCCTTAATCTGGAAGTCAACAAATTTGATATCACGTGTCTCAACATTCTGGCGGAAAGCTGGCTTCAATTCTTCATACTTCGCCTTGAGGTCATCGTCTGTCACCTTAACATCAGCATCCTTTACAGTGCTGTAAGCCAAAGAAGCAAGTTGAATCTGACTTTCCTCGTTATTATCCTTGAAAGCCATCTTAGCCTCAGCCTTATTTGAGAGAACGCAACTTGCAAGCAGTGCCTGATACTTCTGACCGAGCAACTGAGCACGAAGATTCTTCTCTACAAAGAGCCAATAGTCATAGATTGTCTGCATCTGTTCTACCTGTGGAGACTTTGCAGCCTTAGCCTTGTTATAGCTATCAAAAAACTGCTTAAGAGCATTTACATCAAAACGTCCAGTCTGTTGGTTAACAAATGGAGTCTGAACCAACATAGGATTAGTACCCTCATTCAATACGTTCTGAAGCTCATTCTCTGTTACAGTAAGACCAACCTTCTCTGCGTCAGCCTCGATAACACGATTGCTTACAAGCTGCTGCCAAACTTGGTCCTTTACTTGATTAAGTTCCTGATCAGTGAGATTATCACGCTGCATAGTAAACTTAATTGCGGACTGATACTCATCAATCAACTTCTGATAATCCTGGACACTAATCTTTTTGCCCAAGATTTCTCCAATCTGCTGACGCGCTTCGCCCTTGATTCCATCACACGAGCGAGCTGCATCTCCAGCTAAGAATGCAAACAAGGCAAGACCGATAGCGCCTACCAGTATGCCGCCTTTGCTTCTAATTTTTCCTAATGCTGCCATTTTAGATTTATTATTTGATTTTAATTATTCTATTCAATATGACAAATTGCCTACAAAAATACAAAAAAAAGGGCAAGTATCATAATTTTTCATTCAGAAATTACTCTGTACCATTGACTTTTAGCCGTACGAGTTCTATTTTTGTCATGGTCTTCTTGATTATCTTAAACTCGTATTGCCCAACGATAATGATTTCGTTTAGTTTTGGAAAACTCTGATAGACGTGTAACAATAAGCCTCCGACTGTCATATAATCATCATTCTCTGGCAAATCAAGATTGAACATTTCGTTCACTTTATCAATCTCCAAACGTGCCGAAAGGACATACTCGGTATCATTTATCTGCTTTGCAATATACTTTGTATTGTCATGCTCATCCTCAATGTCGCCAAAGATTTCTTCTACGATGTCTTCCAATGAAACAATACCACTGGTACCGCCAAACTCGTCCACAACCACTCCCAAGCTTTTCTTTTGGATAAGGAAAACCTGCATAAGTTTATGTGCAGCCATCGTCTCTGGCACAAACGGCATTTGTCGGATATGGTCTTTCCAGTTCTTTGGAGAACGGAACATCTCTGAAGAGTGAATATAACCCTTTATATGATCGATATCCCCTTCATAAACAACTATCTTAGAGTTACCACTTTCTATGAACATTTGCTGTAGTTCTTCGAGCGAGCAATTCTCTTCAACAGCCTTAATCTCAGTACGTGGCACCATGCAATCACGCACTTTCGTATCTTGAAATTCCAAGGCATTTTGGAATATCTTTACCTCGTCTTCTATTTCATCTTCGTTCTTAGCATTCTCAATAGTACTCTGTACGAGGTGGTCAAGATCTACTCTCGTAAACGTACCATCAGACTCTTTCTCATCCATCTTTACACCAACAAGACGCAAAAGGACTCGCGCAAGAAAGGTTGCAAAGCGACTAATAGGCCAAAGAATAATAAAAAAGACATATGCTAATGGGGCAAAAAAGGTAAGTAAGCGGTTAGGATTACTCTTAAACAAGGTCTTAGGTAAGAACTCTCCTGTAAAAAGAATGACGAGTGTTGATGCTAAAGTATCTAATATCACACGTGTTGCTGAATCAAACGATGCAAACAGTGTCGTATCAAATATCTGAGCAAAGAAGATACCATACATAACAAGAACAATGTTGTTACCTACAAGCATCGTAGATACAAAACCATTCGGATTATTATAATAAATGGTTAGACACTTTTGTGCAATACCATTCTTCTCCTTATCCATCTCCGCAAGAAGACGATTACTTGCAACAAAGGCAATCTCCATTCCTGAAAAGAATGCAGAGAGTACCATTGTTATTATAATTCCTATAATTAAATTTATATTCAATTTCTTATTACTATTTAGTGCGACTTGGTAAATATTTCCCGTACATGTTAGCCATAAGTCTCTTCCTATTATATGACAGTTATGAACCTATTTTCTCATCTTCTATGATTGTGTTGATGCCCCACACATGTCGTGCGAAGGCTTAGCACCAATGGTGCGGAGCACTAATTGCAATGCAATAGCTTAATGAAAGGAAAACAACTTGTTGTAAGTAAGGATTGTAAGGATAAACTTACTAACGCTTAAAACAACACGAAACTATCTATTTAAGAGAGATTATACATGGTAGGGAAGAATATTTAAGTTTTATCAAACTACAATTATTACTTTTGTTTAACTACAGGACCTTTCATGCTATCAACACGTGTGGTATCAATAGGCGTAAAGGGAGGAGAACCTGCAGGCGACATAAACTCATTATTAGAGAAGATGCCCCACCCCTTTATCTGTCGTATCTCGTAATTTGTCATCTGCTCATCGCTATGGAACCAGTTTCCTTGCAATTCCTTATCAGGTGTCTTGAGGTGAGAATAAGAATATGACCACATCTCATGGTTACGCTCATCCCAATAGAGTTCATTGCTATAGAAATTAAGCCCTTGCGCTGTAAGGATTCTTACACGCCCTCTTAGTTCCCAACGACGGTCCTTATCAAAGTAAACAGCAGTGTCACATTGAATATAACCCACTACATGTTTCTTCAAATCAAACTGAGTAAGTAGGATTCCTTTATTGAAAGTCCAGCGCGAAGGTCTTCTATTCTCATTAATTTCCCAACGCTCAGTAACAATACGATATTTAATAACGCCTGAATCTGAGATAAGTGTATTGACACCATATGTAGTCATAACCGGCACAGAGTCACGGTCATGAATAGCAGGAGCGGTATGCTCACGTTCCTCCGAACAGGAAACCATAGCATAGCTCACTGTAAATAATACTAATCCAATAAAAAATGAATAAAGGCTTGAACGCATATTATTCAACCTTGAACTTAGCAAACCAGCGCTCATTAAATGTGAAACCAACGTTGATACGGAACATATTTTCCTTGATCATTCCCGTAACACTCTGGTTCACCCACTCTGCACTGATATTCAACATACTGCGATTATTGTAAGTATTGAGGATTGGAATACCAACTCCAAGGCTTGCAGAAAGCTCGCGTGGACCATCCATACCATTAATCTTCAGATAAGGACTTGCATAGCTAAAACCTGCTCGATAGTGCATACGACTAAAGAAACCACGATAGCGTTCGCCCTTGCAGTAGTCACCACCCAGTGTGAACTTATGACGATCATTGAATTGTCCATCAACGAGATTATAGCTTGTTGTACCATTGACTGTGGTTAATTGTGGGTACTTTAGCTTAGCCCACTTCTGCAACTGATAGTCAACACCGAACTTCAGACGGTTATTATGATTCCACATCAAACCAACTCCGAAAGTATGAGGCAGTTCAAGAGAGTTTGATACAACATAACGAGTTGTATCAGAAACGCTTGTTTGCGAATTTGTTGAAATCAAATTACACTCAGCCTCTGCTCCTAAATTATGTCCAAGAGAGTAAGTAAGACCCAAGGTCAGCTCATTCTTCTTATCTACAGCATAAGTATATTGTGCACCGAAGTCAACCTTGTAGCTCTTTACCTGTGCAGAGTAATTCTTTGACAATGTATTAACATAACTGTCACTATAGGTATTTGTCGAATTACGATTCAGTGTTCCCCACAAGTAACCAATATTCGCACCAAATGAGAAACCCTTAAAAGGCTCCCAACCAGCACCTAAATAAACAAGATGTAAACCACCACTACCATTATAAGCATTGGAATACGTAGCATTTACAGAAGATGTACTTGGGAAAGCATTGACATTTTGAGTGTTACTAAAGTTGTAACCTACATTTGTATAAGGTAAAAGACCAAAGCTAACACCCACATGCTTAAAAGCTCTGAATGACGCAACAACATATTCAATATCAGCATTCTTAGCATTTATCTTGTTACCATTTTCCTCAAAATTAGTCAACTGAAGGCTAACACCTGCATCAAATATGAATGAAAGAGAGTCAACAGAAGCGTATGAAGCAGGGTTCGCATAGTTCACCTGATTACGCTCATGAAATCCGTATGCCAATCCGTTCATACCACGATTAAAACTTGTTGCCTGAGATGCCAAAGCACCTAATCCATACTGACTATATGGAGAGTTAGTTCCGCTTTGAGCTGACACCTGTACTGCAAGACCTGCAAGGAACGCTACTGCAATTATCTTTTTCATTCGCTTTCTTTTTCTTATTCTGACGATATGTCTAAACAATATATTGGCGCAAAGTTATTAAAAAAAATCTATATTGCAGAAAAACAATAAAGGATTTTGATTTTTAATAAGCTTTCTTTGTGCTCTCATGCTTTTTTACTACCTTTGCAGAGAAAATGAAAAAGGGATTATTATATATTGTACTGACTTTCATCCTGTCTGTTGTTAACGCTACAGCGGGGGCTCAGTCTATGACTAATCCTGATAGTATTCAGATATCCCTTTTGACTTGTTCACCTGGTAAAGAACTTTGGGCACAATATGGTCATACCGCTATTCGATATTACGACAAAGAAAGCGGAGAAGACCTTGCCATCAACTATGGTATTTTCTCCCTCGACCAAACCTACTTTATCCCTCGTTTTGTTCTTGGTATGACAGACTATCGCATGGGAGTTCAACCTATGGATATATTCCTTGCTCAATATAGTTATGAAGGGCGAGGAGTTGTCGAACAGGTTCTTAATTTATCAGCTGAAGATAAAGAGGTTATCTATAAAGCATTGCAGGAGAACATGAAGCCTGAAAATGTAGTTTATCGCTACAACTACTTCTTTGATAACTGTACCACAAGGGCACGTGATATGCTCGTCAACCACCTCCATGGAAAGGTTGTTTACCCACCAGCAGAAGAAGATGCAACGTTCCGTTCTATGATACATAAATGGAACAATAAATATGAATGGTCACAATTCGGAGAAGACCTCCTACTCGGTGTAAATGCTGATCGTAAGACAACAAAGTCTGAACAGCAGTTTCTTCCAGAGAACTTAAGGAGTGACTTTGACAAAGCAAGATACAACGGAAAGCCTTTAGTAAAGGAGACTAACGTACTATTGGATGCAGAAACAGAAGTGGCAGAACCAGCTTTTCCACTTTCTCCGCTATCTATAGCACTCATATTTGCAGTTATCAGTCTTGTAATGATGCTCTTTAGCTATCGCAGACGGCAGGTTTATTGGGCGTGGGACTTAGCTTTAATGCTTACATCGGGGCTCATGGGAATTATATTCTTCGTTATGATTTTCTCACAACATCCATGTGTTAGCTTGAATTTCATCCTATTATTCTTTAATCCTTTACCATTGTTCTTCCTTTATAGTACAATTAAAAAGAAGAAGGTTATATGGTGGAAAATATGGGGAGTCCTTATCATTTTAGGACTTTTCGGAAGATTATTCCAAGAAATACCACTGCCAATACTAATTGTGGCATCATTCTTGCTATTACATTGTATAGTACATTTGCGGATTAATAAAGCGGTTGCACCAACCGTGAGTAGTTCAAAGAAATAAAAGATAATGAATAAATACATCACCGCTTTACTTGTCGTACTTGCGGCAACAGGAGTCGAGGCACAGAGCTATCAGTCTGCGCTAAAGGTTGCGTTGGGTGATGTCAACATCGAAGATCTTTGCCATAAACAAGCGTTTAAGGGCGTTGAACAGGAGATTTTGTCAGTTCTTGAGGCCTTTAAGCAGATTAAAGAAGATGAAGAAACAGAGCCAGCACAAAGCAAAGCGGTCTTTGTGACAGACTTATACGACAATTATTCTATAGCTTTAACATCTCAATCAAATAATAATCAGGAATCACAACTATTCCTTCCTAATCCTTCCTTAAGGACTGGAATCAAGATTCGTGCCCCTAATTTACTTCCTTTAGTGTAATAAACAATATTACAAAACATAGATATATAGAAGTAAACAAAGAGGGAAAACCTCTAATATAAATAACAAACTCAATTAGAATAAATGAATTTCAATAAGATATTAAAGGCACTTTTCGGAGATAAGTCAACACGTGATATGAAGCTTATACAGCCATACGTAGATAAGGTAAAGGCTACATATCCAGAGATTAAAGCACTCAGCAATGACGAATTACGTGCAAAGACAAAGGAAATCCAGAAGTATGTCCAGGATGCAGGTAAGGAACAACGTGAGAAGATAGCCGAACTTCGTACAACAATTGAAGCTACACCGATTGAAGATCGTGAAGCTATTTTCAATCAAATAGATAAACTTGAGAAAGAAGCTCTTGACAACTATGAGAAGGCTCTCGATGAGGTTATGCCAGTAGCATTCTCTATTGTCAAAGATACAGCACGTCGTTTCTCTGAGAATGAGGAAACAATCGTAACAGCAACCGACTTCGATCGTGAGTTGGCTGCAGACCCTTCAAAGGACTTTATCACTATTGATGGCGACAAGGCTATCTACCACAACCACTGGACAGCAGGTGGCAACGACCTTAAATGGGAAATGGTTCACTATGATGTACAGATATTCGGTGGTACAGTTCTTCATCAAGGTAAGATTGCCGAGATGGCTACTGGTGAAGGTAAAACCCTTGTTGCTACCCTTCCAGTATTCCTTAATGCCCTCACTGGTAATGGTGTTCACGTCGTAACTGTCAACGACTATCTTGCAAAGCGTGACTCTGAATGGATGGGTCCTCTCTATATGTTCAACGGTCTTTCAGTTGATTGTATTGACAAACACCAACCAAACTCTCCTGCACGTCGTAAGGCTTATCAAGCAGATATCACCTTCGGTACCAATAACGAGTTTGGTTTCGACTATCTGCGAGACAACATGGCAGTATCACCAGCCGACCTCGTACAACGTCAGCACAACTATGCTATTGTCGATGAGGTTGACTCTGTGTTAATTGACGATGCTCGTACACCTCTTATTATTAGTGGTCCAGTACCAAAGGGTGACGTACAGATGTTTGAAGAATTCCAGCCATTGGTACAGAGCCTTTATGAGGTTCAGCGCAAGCAGGCTACAGAACTTCTTTCAGAAGCTCGCCACAAGTTGGCTGAGGCACAGAAAAATGCTAATAATAAAGAGGTTTTCCAGAAGCTTCAGGAGGAAGGATTCCTTGCCCTCTATCGTTCATTTAAGGCACTGCCAAAGAACAAAGCCCTCATTAAATACCTCTCTGAGGAAGGTATCAAGGCTGGTATGCTGAAGACAGAGGAGTATTACATGGCCAATAACAACCGTGAGATGCCAAAGGCTATCGAACCTCTCTACTTCGTGACAGACGAGAAGTTGAACTCATGCGACCTCACAGATAAGGGTACAGCATGGTTAGCTGCACAGGTAAAAGATGACCAGTTATTCGTATTACCTGATATTACCACAGAGCTTTCTGCACTTGAGAAGCAGAAGGATGATAAGGTTATTGATGAGCAGACATATATCGACCAGAAAGATGCGTTGATGGCTCACTATGGAGTGCAGAGTGAACGTGTACACACATTGCAGCAGCTCTTGAAGGCATACACCATGTTTAACAAGGACGATGAGTATGTTGTCTTGAATGGTGAGGTTAAGATTGTCGACGAGCAGACAGGTCGTATCATGGAAGGTCGTCGTTGGAGCGATGGCTTGCATCAGGCTGTTGAGGCAAAGGAACATGTAAAGGTAGAGGCAGCGACACAGACTTTCGCAACGATTACTTTACAGAACTACTTCCGTATGTACCATAAACTTGCAGGTATGACGGGTACAGCTTCTACTGAGGCTGGTGAGTTCTGGGACATCTATAAACTCGATGTTGTTGAGATTCCAACCAACCGTCCAATCCAACGTAAGGATATGGAAGACCGCGTTTATAAAACAGCACGTGAGAAGTATGCAGCTGTTATCGACGAGGTTGAGGCAATGAGAAATCAAGGTCGTCCTTGTCTTGTTGGTACAACATCTGTCGAAATCAGTGAACTTTTGAGTAAGATGCTTAACATGCGTAAGATTCCACACCAGGTATTGAATGCTAAGCAGCACTTGAAGGAGGCTCAGATTGTTGCCGAGGCAGGTCGTTCTGTAGATGGTCTTGGTGCAGTAACAATCGCTACCAACATGGCAGGTCGTGGTACCGACATCAAGCTTTCTCAAGAAGTGAAGGATGCTGGTGGTTTGGCAATCATCGGTACAGAGCGTCATGAGAGCCGCCGTGTAGACCGTCAGTTGCGTGGTCGTGCTGGACGTCAAGGTGACCCAGGTTCATCAGTATTCTATGTATCACTTGAAGACAAGTTGATGCGTCTCTTCGGTTCAGAGCGTATTGCTAAGGTAATGGATAGACTCGGCTTTGAAGATGGTGAGCGTATTGAGAGTTCAATGATTTCAAATAGTATTGAACGCGCTCAGAAGAAGGTTGAAGAAAACAACTTCGGTATCCGTAAGCGTCTGTTGGAATATGATGATGTCATGAACAAGCAGCGTACAGTTATCTATGAGAAGCGTCGTCACGCTTTGATGGGTGAGCGTATCGGCATGGATATCTCTAACATTATTTGGGACCGTTGCGTAAACATCATTGAGAACAATGACTATGAAGGCTGCAAGGAACAATTCTTGAAGATTCTTGCTATGGAATGTCCATTCACTGAGGAAGAGTTCAATGGTGGTAACACTTCTGAACTTTCTGAGCGCAGTTTCCAGGCTGCAATGGAGGCTTTCTCACGCAAGACAGAGCGTATCCAGACTGTTGCATGGCCTATCATCAAGCAGGTATATGAGAATCAAGGTGCAATGTATGAGCGTATCATGGTTCCAATCACAGATGGTAAGCGCGTTTACAACATACCATGCGACTTGAAGGAAGCTTACGAGAGCGAGGCTAAGTCTGTTGTTAAGCAGTTTGAGAAGGTTATTCTTCTCCATATCATTGATGATGATTGGAAAGAGAATCTCCGTCAGTTAGACGACCTTCGTCACTCTGTACAGAATGCTTCTTACGAGCAGAAAGACCCATTGCTCATCTTCAAGTTGGAGAGTGTGAAGTTGTGGGACAACATGATTGACGATATGAACAATCGTACTGCAAGTGTACTCATGCGTGGTCAGATTCCAGAGATGCAGCCTGCTGAGGACATTCAGGAGGCTGCGCCAGAGGAGCATAGCCAGCAGTACAGAGAGGAGAAGGTGGAACTTAATGACCCTAACCAGGTTGCTGCAGCACAGCATGACACCCGCGAAGGCGCACAGGAAGTGAACCACACTCCATATCGTGCAGACAAGATGCCACGTCCAAACGACCCATGTCCATGTGGTAGTGGTAAGAAATTTAAGAATTGTCATGGTCGCGATATCCGTTAATAACCTTATAAAGAACTTCGGGGATAAGACAGCTGTGTCTATCCCCGATTTTTGTTTTCCCTCCAACGAGATTATTGGTCTTGTTGGGAATAATGGTGCAGGCAAGACAACTCTCTTCCGGCTAATTCTCAATCTAATCAAAGCAGACAGTGGTATCGTAAACTTCTGTCTTACTGATGAAAACAGTCAACAGGATAAAGCGAATCTTAACACCAACGTGACTATGGTTTCTCACCTTGAGGACACATGGAAAAGTTACATAGCAGCGTATCTGGACGAGAGTTTTTTAATAGAGTTCCTTACACCAAAGGAGTTCTTTACCTTTATTGCAA
>CAUTPS010000028.1:0-32516 GCA_963540415.1 uncultured Prevotella sp. | reverse complement strand
GTCACTTCAATATATAAAAATACCTCACAAGGAATAATGCTGCGGAATTGAGGATATAAACTTAAAAAATATTTGCAAGGTTTTTGTTTTTTGTGTACTTTTGTAGATTCGCTGTTTAAAAAGCGGCTTTAATAAAAAGAATATCAGTATAATTTGTATTCTACTTTTTTAATTTATAAAAATAGTTCTAAACATTAAAGTACCAGAGGGGAAATGAGAAAAGAAATGCAAAAAAGTAATCTCGTATTACGAATTTGGGCAGTACTGGCTCTGATGTTAATGCTTAGTATAGGGTCAACCGTATCGGCACAAACACAAGATGTCGATAAGATGGTGGTGACGCTGTCTATGAAGCAAACAGAAATGAAGACCTTCTTAGATGAAGTGTCAAAGCAAACAGGATTACAATTTGATGTGACTCCCGAACTACTATCTCAAGCGGAGAAAGTTAACATTGACGCACAAGCGCAGCCTGTTCGTGCCGTGTTAGGACAAGTCTTTAATAAGACTGGTTTTAGCTATAGTATTGATGGCAACAGCGTGAAACTTGTTCGTAAACCAACACAAGAGAAACGGAAGGGAGTATATGGACAGGTAACCGATAAAGACGGTTTGCCTCTGCCTGGTGTAACTATTCGAATGAAAGGCTTTAATGGCGGTTATATTACGAATTTAGATGGTCAGTATGAGATTAATACCGACCTGCCAGAGGTTACGCTCACCTTTAATTATATAGGATATAAGCCTTTAGAGAAAAAGGTAAAGAATGGAACGGCAGGTAACTTCACGATGCAGGAAGATGTTGGTGAGTTGGGTGAAGTTGTCGTAACAGGTTTTGCAACAAAGAATAGAAACAGTTTTACAGGTTCGCAGGTATCTATAAAGAAAGACGAATTATTGTCTGTTGGTACAAAGAATGTACTTACGAGTTTGGCTAATTTTGTGCCAGGTCTTAGCGTGTTAGAGGATAACCTTGGCGGATCTGACCCAAATAAGATTGCTGATATCAATATTCGTGGACGCGCTACCTTCTCAGGTCAAGCTAACTTACCTGTATTCGTTGTTGACGGTTCGCAGGTAAAGGTAGACTATGTCAATGATATGGATATGAACGATATTGAGTCAATCACCGTACTCAAAGATGCGTCGGCATCAGCACTCTATGGAGCGAAGGCTTCTGCAGGTGTTATTGTTATCACAACGAAGGCACTCAAGGGTGGTAAGTTGAGATTTAATTATAACGGAACATTACGTTTGTCAACTCCTGATTTGAGCGATTATAAATTGCTCTCAGCATCACAAAAGCTTGAGTACGAGCGCTTGGCAGGTCTTTACACAGCGACCAACTTAGCGGACCAATATGCGCTGCAAAACAAGTATGCATTCTATTACAACCAGATTCAAGACGGTGTAACAACCGACTGGATTAAGAAGCCATTGCGTAATGCGGTTTCTTCACAGCATAGTGTAAGTATCGACGGAGGTGATGAGCACGCACGATATAACTTAGGTGTGCGTTATGGAGATGAGGAAGGTGTAATGAAGGGTTCGAGTCGTGAGCGTTTGTCAACAAACTTCAAGCTCTCATATAACCTTTCTGGTAAGTTCTTTATCAGTAATACGGCTACTATCTCGTCTGTAAAATCAACTCAGTCGCCATATGGTGACTTCTCTGAGTGGGTGAAGCAGAACCCATATGAATATCCATATGATGAGTATGGCGCATTGAAACCAAAGTTGAATTATGACCTCTCTAACCCTTTGTATGAGGCATCGTTAGGTAGTTTCAACAGAGGAAACACGCTTGACGTATTAAACACAACAACACTTCAGTTATGGTTGGGTGAGAAGTTCAGAATTGATGGAGACTTCTCAATACAAAAAACGAAATATGAAGGACGTAACTTTGTGTCACCATTCTCGGCAGATCAGATTAAGAACGTAGCCGATGTGTCACGCAGAGGAAGCCTGACAGAGACTTTCACCAGTACAACTACTTATCAGGGTAAGTTGATGGTGTCATACAATAACTATATATTTAGTAAGCTGTTCCTTACCACGATGGCAGGTGCAACGATTGAGTCAAACTCTGTCGATGGTAGTAGGTATGGTTCTGTAGGTTATTATTCAGACAATGTAGCCCACCCATTGTTGGCAGGAAACTATCCAACAGGTAAACCAGGTGGTGTAGACAATAAGTATAATGGTGCAGGTTTCTTCGTAAACCTTAACACAATATGGGATAACCGTTACTTCTTAGATGTAATTTATCGTTATGAAGGTTCGTCTAAGTTTGGTAAGAACTCTCGTTTCGCACCTTTCTGGAGTGTGGGAACAGGATGGAATATTCATAATGAGAAGTTCCTTAAAGGTTCACCTTTCCAGTTGTTAAAGCTTCGTGCAAGTTTGGGTTATCTTGGAAACATCTCGTTTGAACCCTATCAGGCGTTGACAATGTATACCAGTTTGGCAGGTCTTAACTATATAAAAGGTATTGGTGCCGTACCAATGGGTATTGGAAACAAGAACCTTAAGTGGGAGAGAACACTCAGTGCCAACCTCGGTCTTGACCTCACAATGTTCAAGGGACGCTGGGACTTCTCGGCAGATGTTTATGTAAAGAATACAGACAACTTGTTGCTTGACATCACTAAGGCTCCATCATTGGGTATTACCACGTCACGTGAGAATGTCGGAGAGGTAGAGAACCATGGATTTGAGTTCCAGACACGTGTTATCCCTATCAAGAATAAGGATTGGGAGTGGTCGTTGAGCCTTAACTATGCCTACAACAAGAATAAGATTAAGAAGATTAGTAACGCTCTTCGCGAACAAAACGAGAAGAACCAGGCAAAGGGTGGTGTGACACCGTTGCCTATCTATGAGGAAGGTCAGTCGTTGACAGCATTGAAGGTAGTTTCTTCAGCAGGTATCGACCCTATTACGGGTAATGAGGTCTTCATTAAGCGTGATGGCAGCCTTACGTTCGTTTACGATCCTAATGACAAGGTAGTATATGGCGATACCACGCCATTCGGTATGGGTTCAATCGGTTCTTACCTTACCTATAAGCAGTTCTCAATGGGAATGTCTATGCGTTATTCTTTCGGTGGAGCTGTCTATAACCAGACGTTAGCAAGTAAGGTGGAGGGTGCCGACCCACGCTATAATGCTGATGAACGCGTATTTAGCAGCAGATGGAAGGAAGTAGGTCAGCAGGCAAAGTACAAGCGTATTAGCGATTCAAGCGTACCTATGCAGACATCACGATTTGTAGAGACAAATAATTATATTACGCTGAGCAGTCTCTCGTTAGCATACGAAGTGCCATTGACGTTTATCAAGCGATATGGATTGAAGCGTTTACACTTGGAGATGTTGGCTAATGACCTCTTCTATCTCTCATCTGTAAAACGTGAGCGCGGATTAAGTTATCCTTATGAGCGAAGCGTAGAGTTTTCAGTAAGACTTGGTTTTTAGGGCGATGATGATTAACAGTGAAAGACTATTTAGGTAACAATAAGAAATAAATGAATATGAAGAGAATATCATATTATACAAAACTATTGGTAGGTGCTGTCATGATGCTATCTGTGGTATCGTGTAACGACTTTATAAATGTTCAACCATCTGGGCAGGAGGATGAAGAACAACAGTTCTCATCTATCCGTGGTTTCCGTAATGCTATGTATGGTGTTTATGGCAGTATGGCAACATCAGACTTATATGGTGGCAACTTAGGTTTTGGTTTCGTTGACCAGATAGGACAAATCTTTGGTTACGATAACTCGTCAGAGACAAGCTACTTCGTAGGACAATACGATTATATGCGCAGTGATGTGCGCTCTATTGTTGACGCCATCTGGACAAAGCAATATCAAGCAATCTCATACGTCAATAATATAATTGATCAAACAGAGAATGCTAAGTTTGAGCATGCGGAGCTGCCTTTGATGCGTGGTGAGTGCTATGGTTTACGTGCCTTTATGCACTTCGACCTCGTTCGCCTTTTTGCTGAAGACTATGGTCAAAGCAATGCATCAACACGTGGTATACCATACTCAACGTCTTTCGACCTCAATAATAAGAAGTTATTGACTTTGCATAAAACGTATGAAGCGATATTGTCGGATTTGGATAAAGCTGAAGAACTTTTGAAGAACGATAATGTAGTAAACGTTGAGACAACAGCTTCCAGTGACTATCTGAAAGGACGTGCTGTGTTCTTTAATAAGTATGCTGTGGCTGCTACAAAGGCAAGAGTTTACTATGCTATGGGTGACGAGGCGAATGCGGCTAAGTATGCTAAGCAGGTAATCGATGCAACCAATAACTTCTCATTGAAGAAGTATAGCTCATTGAGTGATGTAAAGCGTTTCCCTGCAGCAGGAGAGTTGATCTTCGGTTTGTATAACAATACGCTTTCAAGTACTATCTCTACGCTTTTCTTATCACAGACTGCACGCGGTACATTTACTGAAGGACGTAGAGATCTTGAGAATCTGTATGAGACATCAGCATTCTCAGCTACAAGTACAGACTTACGCTACACAAGTTATTACAGACAGAATACTACACCAGATGGTTTGAAGACCTATTCTTTTGTAAGATTCTTAGAGAGTGATGCACAGGTGAATA
Organism: uncultured Prevotella sp.; assembly: GCA_963540415.1. Lineage (GTDB taxonomy): Bacteria > Bacteroidota > Bacteroidia > Bacteroidales > Bacteroidaceae > Prevotella. The sequence goes on along the minus strand of CAUTPS010000028.1, from coordinate 27,878 downwards.
GCAATCCTTTACAGGGCTTGACACTTATCCGTTTGCCAGAGATGTACTATATCTTAAGCGAATGTACCTACGATAGTAATAAGACAGAGGCTGTTAGATTACTCAATGAAGTAAGAAAAAGTCGTGGATTAGAGGATGTTGATAGTGCAAAGGTAGCAACAAGAGAGGCTTTCAATAAGGAGATGTTGCGTGAGCGTATGCGTGAGATGCCTGGAGAAGGACAAACGTTCTATGCGTTAAAGCATTACAACAAAGCATTTACTGACTTTAGAGGTATTACCACATGGCAGCCATCTAACTCCATCTTTGTCTTGCCTTGGCCAGAAACGGAGAAAGAGTTCGGAGGACAGTAAGTTATTAAACACTTTATGAAAATGAAAAAAACAATAAGAAATATACTATTTGTTTGCACTGGTGTAACTCTGTTTGCAGCATGCAGCAACGTTGACTTTGATGGTGAACATAGTTCAGACGGTATGTTTGAACCAACAAATCAAGTTAGTTTCTATTATGCACAACCAGGTGATACCGTTGTGAATTACTCATTCGGAGTAAAGCCTGTTGATACACTTACACACGTGGTTTATTTGCCTGTGCAGCTTGTAGGTAATCTTTCTGCTGATGAACAGCCTTTTACGGTAGAAGTAGGTAAGGGTACAACAGCTATCGCTGGGAAGCATTACACACTTAATGCTGACACCTTGCGTTTCGCTCCTAATGCTTATCGTACTTATGTCCCAGTAACATTGATACGTGCTAACTTGTCAGAAGATAAGGATGATTCAATACGATTGGTATTGAACTTAGTTGGGAAGGGTAAGTTGGGTACAAGATTTACCAAGAGCAATACAGTAAAAATAACCTTCAACAACGTACTCTCTAAGCCTGATTTTTGGGAAGTGATGGAGAGTTATTGGGGTTTAGGAGCCTTTACCAAAAACAAGTATCGTAAATTACTTTCTTATTATGATAGTAATGAAACGACTATCAGAAATATTCTTGAAGGAACTGATGCTACTGCACAGGGTTATCTGTATCAACACGTGCAGGAGGTAGTAGCTTACTTTGCAGCACATCCAAATGAGTTGTAAAAGGTAGGATAAGTATTGTTACTTGTCTTAAGGTATAATCGAGTGTACACTGAGTATCGTTTCAATAAGGAACTTTGGTTTACGATAAAACGATGATTATACCTTATGATAGAATGAATATTGGTAAACAGATAAATAAGAAATAAGATGATAAAGAAATATTTATATCTTCTCTTGGCACTCCCATTAGTGGCATTGTCATTTCAGTCATGTATAAAAGACGAGTCTTATGGTCCTTCTGGCAATTCGTCTAAGTTGTCATTGGCACAAGACTTACAGGAGAAATATACCCTTAATAGATGGGATACATTGAAGATTTCGCCTAATGTCGTACAGACAAATGAGCAAAAGAAGGTTGACTATGAATGGGAAGTAAATGGTAAGGTTGTATCGACCGATGCCTCTCTTAAATATGTATGTAAGGACTTCGGCACTTTTCCATGTCGATTAAAGGTAAGCAATGGAGATAATATTCAATATTATGAGTTTGGACTAAATGTACAATACTCTTATGTTGATGGTCTTTACATATTAGCAAGCAATAGCGGAAAGACAATCGTTTCTTATTTGCCAGAGGAAGGAAGTACAAAGACTTTCGACTTAGATGTTCTGCAAAAGAATAACCCAAGTATTGATTTCACAGGAGAGCCTAAGGGAATTGATTATGCATTAGCACGTGATAACAAGACTCCGCTCTTGTTTGTTGCTGTAGGAAATCCAAGTACTATTTATGAGTTTGATGGTAATCTGATGAATATGCGCTTCACTACTAATAGTACAGGTGATGTTACATATCTTAGAAAGAGTGCCTTGACATATCCTAAGTCAATGCTGACAATGGTAAATCATGTACCAAACCGATTGACACTTTCCGAGACATCACTCTTTAACTTAGGTAGTTCTATAAAGGATGGTTTAGGTTCTGACATATCTTTAGCTGATGCTGCTACAGCTTGGAAGCAACAAGACTTACGTTATGTACAAGGCTACGTAATGTTTGATAATGCTGAAGGACGATTAGTTGCACAAAAGGTACAGGCTACAGGTAAGGTGCCCATTGAGTTATTAAAAGGGAAGTTCACGGGCGAAACACTTGTCGGTATGGGACCTGTTGACAACGAGCGTAACATCGTTTTACTCACATGGAATGCTACTTCATCAAAGTTTAAGTGCTATTATATCTTCCCAGGCTTCTATCCTTCTACAGCTACTAAGGTTGAGGCAGCAGTTGTAAAAGATGAGGCTGTTGTACCAGCTACTGCGGGTTTGACCACACAATCAGTTGTACGCGTATCTGCAGAGAAGAACTTAGTTTACTATTCTGCTGGTAATAAGCTGTATGCTTATAACGTGTTGTCTGGTGGTAATTTCCCACAAAGCGCATTAACAAGCTTCGGTGATGCTGGTGAGACTATCGCTGATATGCTTATCTTGGAAGGAAGCAATAAGCTTTATGTAGCCACAAACGCAGCTTCAGGTCAGCTTGTGGGAAGCATTTACTGTTTTGATATGAACGAAAACAAATTGCTTTGGGCGAAAAAGAATATTACTGGACGTATCAAGAGCATTACATACAGACAATAATGAACGTGGCATGTAAGGAGATTACATGCCACATTCAAACCATAATTCCGACATGAAAACAAACAATATAATGGCAACACTGCGCACAATAGGAATAGGCTTATTACTATTGTGCGTTAATGTTAGGGCGTTTGCCGATGATAAAAAAAGCGACGAAGACAAAAAAACTAAGAAGGAAACAAAATACGATAAACTCTTTAAGGACAAGAAGAAGGAAACTGCAAGTAGTAAGTTTATCACTGTACATAAGAGTGATGGGAAACTCTACTTGGAGGTTCCTGTCAAATACTTGCATAAAGAGATGTTGTTGGGCGGTGGTATCTCCTCAACAACAGACCCTACCTATCTGACCATTGGAACAAAGAGCTTCACTCCTTTGCATTTCTTCTTCGAAGTTCAAGACAGCAGTTTAGTGATGAAGACGCCTAACAGTGTGGTTTATTCAGATGGTAGTGCAAGTGCTGAGATGCAAGAAGCCTTGAAGATTAGCTATCGTGACCCCGTCTTGATGGGCTTTAAGATTGCTGCTTACAACAATGATAGTTCGGCTATCGTGATAGATGCAACGGATCTCTTGGCACGTCCTAATAGTATGTTACCCATTATTCCAAAGAAGTCGGGTGATTTAGCATTATCAGCTTCGCCTAAGAGCGAAATGTCTTATGTTAGAACGATTAAGAGTTTCGATCGTAATATAATGATAAACGTTGACTTCAACTATCTGCTCACTGCCTCACTCTTGTCTTTACCAGTTGCCAGTGAGATTCCAACAACCGTAGGTGTTACCTACAGTTTAGCGTTGTTGCCAGAGAGCAAGATGCGCCAACGCGTAACAGATTCGCGTGTTGGTATTGCATCTGTCTCTAAACTCACCTTCGCTAATAACATAGCAAAAAGCAAACAAACATTCATAGCACAACGTTGGAACCTCGTTCCACAGAATCTAAAGGCTTACGAACAAGGTAAGTTATCAAAGCCTGTTAAGCCAATATGCTTTTATATTGATGATGCCTTCCCTGTTGAATGGAAGAATGCGATAAAGCAAGGAGTAGAACTTTGGAATAAGGCTTTCGAACAAGCGGGCTATCAAAAGGCTATTGAAGCCTTAGACTTCCCAAAGAATGACCATAACTTCGATGCTGATGATATTGCGTATTCTTGCATTCGATACGTACCAAGTACAGCAGAAAAGGTTACATCTTCTTTCTTGGCAAACCCACAAACAGGAGAAATCATCAATGCCTCTGTTTTTGTTCCTGCCAATGTCGGTGATCAGATTTACCGTTGGTTATTCTTAGGCTCAGCAGCATCAGATGCCACAATGCGTACCTCTCATCTACCACAAGACAAGTTCAATCAAGGATTGAAGTACATGGTAGCATGCGAAATAGGGCGAAGCCTTGGTTTGCTGGATAATATAGGAGCTTCGTATTCCTATCCTGTTGACTCTCTTCGTAATAGCACATTCACACATACCAACAATCTTGCTGCATCAATAATGGCTAATACACCTTTTAATTATGTTGCTCAGCCAAGTGATAAGGGTGTTGTTTATATGCCAGAGAATGTTGGACAGTATGACAAGCATGCTATCGAATGGGCTTATCGTTATTTCGACCCATCAAAGACAAGTTTAAGTGCTGAAACCGATGCACTTGAGAAGATGGTTGATAAGCGTGTACAGAATCCTCGTTATCGTTTCTTCCGAACCTCTTCATTGATTTGGGACCCACGTGTACAAGAAGGTGCATTGGGCAACGATGCGATTAAGGCAAGCGAATATGGATTGCGTAATATGCAAATCGTTGAAAACAACCTTTATAACTGGGTGAAAGACGATGATGATAGTCGCATCAAAGAGAAGTTATATCTGGCAATCTCTCAGCAGAGATATGCTTTCTTCAAACGTGTGTTGAGCAATGTTGGTGGTATCTTCTTAAACGATATGAAAGCGTCATCGGGTGTTCCTCGCTATGAGGTAGTACCTAAAGCACGCCAGCGACAGGCGATGTTATGGTGCTTAAATCAGGCAAAGCACTTTAAACAATATGCTAATCCAACCTTTGAACGTAAGGGATTCATGGCTATAAGCTATTACGACCAGCTTTTAGAGTTTATTGGATATGATCTCTTTGGTGTTCGTACACGCTTGGCAGTAGCATCACACCTTTCATCACAGAGTTACAGTCAAAAAGAATATTTCGACGACCTTTTCTCTTCACTCTTCCAAAGTGCACAATTATGTAAGGCTCCATCTCAGGAGGAACGTGTGTTACAGCGTACTTATCTAACGTATTCACGTGCCGTTATCGACAAGGCTAACAAGCAGGGCGGTAATGGTCCAGCGGCACTTCAATCTACATCGGTTAACGGCAATCAGACAAGTAACACTGCCTATGGCAACCCTACAGCATCCCTCGCACCAACAGTTGATGCTGCTTTGTTAGATGGTTCGGCTATTTACTTCTACACTTCACTGTTGAAGCTAAAGCCAATGTTAGAGAAGTGTGTCAAAGCAAACCTCTCACCTGATGCGCACTCACATTATTCTATGTTGCTCTTTAAGGTGAACAAAGCTTTGGAGGATGGTCAATGAAATATTCATTAATAGCTAATCAGTTAATGCGTCGCATACTTTTACTTCTGCTTCTCTTTTCTTTCGTCGCAACATCGGGAGTGGCTTTCCCGTTTTCAAAACGTAAGAAGAAGGCGCAGAGCACACAAACAGAAAAGAAATCGGCTTACGAGCGTGCCCTCACCGAGCAATTAACGGAGTCGGTTCGTGGTAGCTTTGTTTCGTTTCATAAGACTGACGGACGTATATTGATGGAGCTTCCGAAGCAGTCTTTGGGTCGCGACATGATTATTGGCGTAACCATTTCGTCAGTATCAAATCCTAAGATGGGTGACTTAGGCTTTAAGAATTCCAACTTAGTGCATGTGCGCTTCATAGAGAAAGATAGCTCTGTGGTGATGCAGGTGGTAAATACCGACTTGTTTGTACCAAAGAATCAGCCCTCAGCTACGCTTGCTGCAAGGCTGAACTATGATAATCTTGATTTCTTTTCATTCCCTATCAAGGCACATAACGACTCCACTGGAGCCGTGCTGTTCGATGCTTCGTCATTTATTCTAAAGGAGAATCGCTTCTTCCCAGTGATTGCTAAGAATGTAGGGTCGTACACTGTAAACTCATCTTTGAAAGAGAACCTTACAAGGGTGACGAAACTAAAAGTCTTCGATGAGAATGCCTGTGTCGGTATGGATAAGCATTACATCATTAGTCTCTCTGGTAAGAAAGGTTCGCCTATCACCAATTATCCTGTAACGATTGGCGTAAACTTTACGTTAGCTTTGTTACCAAACGACTTGATGACACCTCGTTTGAGTGATACACGTGTGGGAATGTTTCTTATGAACAAGGATGTTCTTAGGAAGGATGGGTCAATTGATAAAGCAACATTCGTTAAGCGTTGGCGACTTGTACCGAAGGATACGGCTGCCTATTTTGCTGGCGAACTCTGCGAACCAACAAAGCCAATCGTCTATTATGTAGAGAATACATTCCCTCCACTTTGGAAACGAGCTATCAAAGCTGGTATTCTATGGTGGAATAAGGCTTTCGAACGTATTGGGTTTAAGAATGTTATGCAGGTGGCAGACTTCCCTACGAACGACCCTAATTTCGACCCTGACAACTTCAAGTATTCTTGTATCAGATACTTACCTACTGACGTTGAGAATGCTATGGGACCTTCGTGGACCGACCCTCGAACAGGAGAGGTTATCAATGCTACTGTTCTTGTTTATAATGATGTTGTAAACACTATCAACAACTGGCGATTTGTTCAGACGGCACAGATTGACCCTCGTGCACGTAGAGCGCAGATGCCTGACAGTATTATAGAGGAGACACTTGAGTATATTATTGCGCACGAGATTGGTCATACGCTTGGATTTATGCACAACATGGCAGCTTCTGCAGCACTTCCTACTGACTCGTTGCGTTCTCCTGCCTTCACGCAAAAGTATGGTACAACGGCTTCCATCATGGATTATGCACGTTTTAATTATGTTGCACAACCTACTGACCACGGCGTTAAACTTACTCCACCGCGCCTTGGTGTCTATGATTACTATGCTGTTGAGTGGGCTTACAAACTTTTCCCTGGTTCGAAGGGGTTTGAGGATGATGCTAAACAGCTGCGTTTATTGGTTGATAAGCATGAGGGCGATCCTTTCTATCGTTATGGCTTACAGCAAACGGGTACGAAGTATGATCCTTCTGCTATTGAGGAAGACCTCGGTGACGACCCTGTGAAGTCGTCTACTTATGGTATGCAGAACCTTAGGATGATTCTCAAGAACCTCGACCACTGGATTGGCGATGAAGATAGCAGAAAAGCTGAGTTATACAACGAAATCTTGTCTCAAGCTATGCATTATGTACGTAATGTTAGTCTTAATGTTTCTGGCATCTACCTCTATCAAACAAGCGAGAAGTCGGGCTTACCACGCTATAAGGTTGTGCCTAAGGCTAAGCAAAAGGAGTCTGTACAATGGCTTCTGAAGCAAGCACGCACGTTTGCAACGCTGGGTAACGATACAATCGAGAAGAAACTACCATTCGGAGCAAACAAGCCTTTTAAGATTTTAGCTCGTGATGTGCAGTCGCTTGCTATGATGGCAACGTCAAAACTTGCTATTTCCTATTATCTTGACTCTACCTCTTATTCGCCAATTGAGTATATGGAGGATGTTTATCAAGATGTCTTTGGCAAGACGATTGCCGGTAAAGAGAATCTTTCAGTGGCTGACCTCTCTATGCAACGACTCTATGTCGACTTATTGCAAGAGGGTGTTTCTGATATGAAGCAAGCACCTAATGTTCATAATCTTCAATTGCCTTTGACTTCTGTAAATAGTATTATTACCAATATGTTACGACAGAAGGAGCTTGGTAAAGAGCATACAGAATGTTGTTATTTGGCAGACAGACAACGAAATTTAGATGATGATACTCATTTTCTTAATTTCGGTAATGGCTATGGTGAGCCAGAACCTTTGTGGGGAACAACTGTCAATCGCACTTCAGAGTTCCAATTAGAGTATGCGCAGAAGTTGCTTTCTTTGTTGGAAACAACTATTCCACGTGTTTCTTCTCCTGATCTGAAAGCACATTATATGCTTCTTGAAAAGCGTTTGAAGAAGTATTTGAAATAATAGAATTCTTCAATTCGATAAACTTAAAGCTCTCTATAATTCTCAAAATTATAGGGAGTTTTTTGTTGTACTACTAATAATTGAGCTTGGAAAAATATTTACATAGTCCACCCTTAAAATCCTAATATTCCTCTGATTTACAGTATCTTATACTACAAATTATTTGCTTATATCTGCAAGTTTTTGTACCTTTACATTATAAATCTTGCAGATATTTATGCTTAAACGTACATCCAAACAGCTCTCTATGTTCTCTTCTTTAGAGGACATGCTTAGTCATCAACATCCCCTTTTCCAACTTAGTAATAAGATTAATTGGGAGTGTTTTGAAAAAGCTTTTTCTCCATTGTATTGCAGTACTAACGGTCGCCCAGCTCATCCTATTCGCCTGATGTGTGGTCTTTTAATCTTAAAACATTTGCGTAATGTTTCAGATGAAATGGTGGTTTCTCAATGGAGTGAGAATGCTTACTATCAATATTTTTGTGGTGGTCTTGAATTTATGCCCAAACAACCCTGTGACGCTTCCGAGTTAGTTCACTTCAGAAATCGTATAGGTGAGGAAGGTATGGAGTTAATATTAGCAGAGAGCATCCGTGTTAATACCGACCATGATGACGAAGATCATTTTGATACGGCTTTCATTGATTCTACCGTGCAGGAGAAGAATATAACCTATCCTACAGATGCGAAGTTGCATAAAAAGATAATCAAAAACGTTCTGAAGATAGTTCATGACAAGTGTCTTCCTCTACGACAGAGTTACACGCGTACGTTGAAAGGGATTTACCGTTCCCAACGTTTTCGTAATCATCCAAAGAATCGTAAGAAAGCTCTTAAGGCAGATAGGCAACTAAGGACCATTGCAGGAAGATTAGTAAGAGAATTAGAGCGTAATCTTGAGGGAAAGAAAGGATATGAGAAGATGTTTGAGCTATATTATAGAGTCCTTTCTCAGAATCGAAAGTCAAAGAACAAAGTATATTCTCTGCACGAACCAGATGTGGTTTGCCTGAGCAAAGGTAAGGAACATAAGCAATATGAGTTTGGTAATAAAGTATCTATTCTTCGCTCATGGTCAGGACTTATTTTGGGTGCATGTTCTTTTAGGAATGAATATGATGGGCATACTATCGAAAAGACGTTGGAACAAACCCAAAGGATGACAGGAAAGCAGGTTGATAAGTTAGCAGGAGATAGAGGGTATAGAGGTATAAAGCAGATTGGGCAGACAAAGATACTCATTCCAGACACTCCTAAAGCTAAAGATAGCTACTACCAAAAGAAAAAGAAACACAAACTATTTTGTAAACGAGCAGGTATAGAGCCAACCATAGGACATCTTAAAGCAGACCATCGATTATCTCGCAACTTTTATAAAGGTGTGAAAGGAGATGCTATCAATGTCTTATTAGCGGCGGCAGCATATAACTTCAAAAGAGCTATAAGAGTTCTTTTGGACCTTATAAAAAGAATCAGCATAGAGCTTGTCAGTACAGGCTTTATGCTGAAATATAGTTTTTAAGGGATGACTACATAAGATTAAGGTTTGCGTAAGTAAAAGCCAAGAAAAGGAGCTTTTCTTCCGCCTTTGTAACTAAAAGATAATCAGGTGGTTGTGAAACGGTGTGTGTAAAGGTGCTTTCTAAGGCTCTTAAAGGGCGTTAGTAAGACTTCAATTAACGCCCTTTTGAAGTGCTATAAGGCATCTTTTCATGTGCAAAAGAGCGTAGATTGAAAACGAAGATATGAAAAAACAGGACAAAGATGTCCTCATTGTCTCTGTTTTTGTATGAACGAGACTTTTATTATCGCTCGTAAAAGTTGCAGAAAGCAAGTAATTTTAGAGGATGAAAGACGTGCTTTCTCTCATTTTAATAATAGTGATAATGCTTATTAGTGATAGAAATAATGCTTATCAGCAGGAAGTTTCCACAACTTATTTAGCTGCCTCCTTGCTTATTTCTTTTTCTTTTTGAATAAGCTGAACTTATTATTAAAGGGGCCTAATGCATGCTTACCGCCAAACATACGATAGAGCTTCCACGTAAGGATAAGTCCATCCAATACACCCGCACCAACATTGAATGCACCAGAGAAACGCTGGGTAGGCGTGTTCTTGTCTTTTGGCTTATGCATAAGCTCATTCCACAACCCCGCAATCTTGTTGCTATCCTTGGTCAAGTCTGTACGCAGCTGCGCTTTGCGCAAGCGAATGTCGTTCAGCGACCTATAATTGGTTCCAAAGTGAGTGGTCTGTTCAGTCATAAGCTTATTTTGACATTAAGAGACTTCCCAAGAATCTTACCAATAGGCGTTCAATAAGACTGCGACGTAGTAAGATGAAGAAAAAGAGTAATAGCAAATAGCCACCACCCACAATGAGGAAAGCCCAAATAAGTGAACCCACCAATGTCTGCAATGCAAAGGCTGCAGCAAAGGAGAGATAAATTAGGGAAATAAATAAGATAGTGCAGAAAACAACCATGATTGTAATCACGGTCAGTAATCGCACGACCTTTTCAATTACATCGAGCTTCATGTACTCTGACTGAAGCCCGATATAATGCTTTAGCACCTCTATGAGTTGTGCTATTGTTTCTACGTTCTTATCGTTTGAGAACATCCTTTATAATTTAGATAACGTCTGAAGCTGCATCCTTGATATCCTCAACGAAGTCCTCAGCTTCCTTGCGGCTGAGCTTGATATCATGCTTCTTGCAGAAATCGTCAACAGCATCAGAAATCTTTGAACGTGTGTCTGTACCCTTCTCTGGAGCCAAAAGAAGTCCGAGAGCTGCGCCTGTGATGCTACCACAGAGGAATGCGCAAACATAACCTAATGTCTTCATAATCTCTTATTTTTTTATGTTAATGAATAGTTTTTTCTTTATCAATGGCAAATATAGTCAAAGTTTCGCATATTAGCAATAGATAGGAAGTATTTTTGTGTTAAAAATCTTACAAATAGTTTATTTAACAAACTTTATTGACGCTGCTTTCTTACTTCTGCTTCTTATTTTGTAACTTCGCACGATAATTACATAGTAAATTAATAGTATAATCAATAAAAACTAAGGGATTATGAAGAAATTTATGGTTTTGGGCGCAGCTATGTGTGTGGCAATGGCTTTCACTGGCTGTAAGTCAAGCGAGAGTGCATACAAGAAGGCTTACGAGAAGGCTAAGTCTCAGGAGCAGAATACTACTACGAATACTGATGACAACACAACTCAGCAGGACGCTGTTGTTGCTCCAGTAGAGACTCAGCCAGTTACTCAGGCTCCTGTTGTTGATAATTACGACAATGAGCCAGTACGCCGCGAGACTGTTTCTGTTGTAAATGGCTCTGGTTTGAAGGCTTACAGCGTAGTTGTTGGTTCATTCGGCGTTAAGTCTAATGCTGAGGGCTTGCAGCAGCGTTTGAAGAATGCTGGCTACGATGCTCAGGTTGCTTACAATGCTGGTAACAATATGTATCGCGTTGTTGCTTCTACTTACGATAGCAAGGCTTCAGCTGTTCAGAGCCGCAATCAGCTCCGTGCTACTTACGCTGATGCTTGGTTGCTCTCTCGATAAATGAGTAGAATTTTAGCGATAGATTACGGTAAAAAACGTACAGGATTAGCAGTCACCGACCCATTGTGCATCATCGCCAATGGGTTGGCGACTGTTCCTACGTCTGAACTTTTTGAGTTTTTGAACCAGTATATCGCAAAGGAAGTGGTCAGTCAGCTTGTCATTGGCAAACCTATACAGCCCAATGGTCAGCCGAGTGAGAACCTCGCTCGTGTGGAGCAATTTGTCAATCGTTGGCGCAAGGCACACCCAGAGTTGCCTATTGATTATTATGACGAGCGCTTTACGTCGGTTATCGCTCATCAAGCAATGATTGCGGGTGGGGTTAAGAAGAAGACCCGCCGTGAAGATAAGGGACTTGTTGACGAGATTTCGGCAACAATTATCCTACAAGATTATATGAGGTCCAAGGGGCTTTAATCCGTTTGAAACTTATGTTTATTAAGCTTCGAAACGTTTGGAAATCAGACTCATAAAGCCTTGAGCCGTTTGATTATTAAGCTGATAGAGCTTACGCTATTTGATGATTAAACGTGTTGGACACCTATTAAGTTTAAAAGAAAGAAAAGAATATGGTATTACCCATTTACACATATGGTCAGCCAGTGTTGCGAAAGGTAGCCGAGGATATCCCCCTCGATTATCCCGACCTCCAAGAGCTGATACAAAATATGTTTGAGACCAACACCGCCAGCGATGGTGTAGGTTTGGCAGCACCACAGATTGGTAAGTCTATCCGTGTTGTTGTTGTCGACTTGGATGTGCTCTCAGACACCTTCCCTGAGTATAAAGACTATCGTCATGCATTCATCAATGGTCACATCCTTGAGTATGATGACTCTGAGACGGAGACCTTAGAAGAGGGATGTCTCTCTCTGCCAGGTGTTCACGAGAGTGTGACACGTGCAAAGCGCATCTACGTAAAGTGGTATGACGAGAACCTCGTCGAGCATGAGGAGTGGATTGATGGCTATCTTGCTCGCGTTATTCAGCATGAGTTTGATCACCTCGAAGGTCGTGTCTTCACTGATCGTATCTCGCCATTCCGCAAGCAGATGATTACCAGCAAGCTCAAAGCCCTTCTGCAGGGAAAAGTTCGCTGCCACTATCGTGTGAAGGCTCCACGTAAGTAAGCCTATGTTGCGTGGTATCGTAGTATCCTTGCTTTGCCTATTGGCATTGCCGTCAGCAGCCCAATACAACGTCAAGAAGATGATGGAGGAGGGGAGGCGGACGCTTGATCAGGGATACTACGTTACTTCCATGCAGATTTTCTCCCGTATCGTTGCCCTCAAACCAAATCTATACGAGGCTTGGTATTTGATGGCATTGTCAAAGTATCACCTTGAAGACTATAAGGGTGCTGGTGATGATTGTCGCCGTGCTTTGACTTTACAGCCTTATATTGCTGATATCTACGAACTTTATGGTATGACTAACATCCGTCTGGAGCGTTACGATAGTGCTGTCGTTGCCTTTACTCGAGCCCTCGACATAACCCCCGACAATCGTGACTATTGGTTTAATCGTGCTTATTGTCTCTATCAAGTGGGCGATAGCAAGGCTGCTCTTCAGCAACTTGATTATATCCTCAAGCGTTGGAAGACCTTCGATGCAGCCTCCCAACTTCGTGCCGACATCGTAGCGGGCAGGAAGCCAAAGCAGCAGCCCATGAAGTCTAACAGTCCTCAATTCTACAAACTTCCCAGTTTAAAAGTAGAGAGTGGAGACAAGACAACTATTAAACTTTGAATTTTGAATTTTGAACTTTGAACTTTATGATTAGCGTTATATCCTTTGAGTATTGAACTCTTTTTTCTTTGAACTTTGAGCTTTGAACTTTGAGCTTTGAACTTTGAACTTTTTGATTTGCGTTTAACCCTTATGCAACATCGGTAATCATAATTATGACGTACTGATGAGAACTTCGTTCGAATAATTCTGAATTAAACAAGTTACTTGTACCAAAGTTCTTTGAATCAGCGGTAATCATAATTATGAATTCTGAATTTTGAATTATGAATTAAAGAAGTAATCATAATTATGAATTCTGAATTTTGAATTATGAATTAAAGAAGTAATCATAATTATGAATTATGAATTATGAATTCTGAATTAAAAGTATTACCTTTGCCACATATTTGATTTATAAAACTAATTTGTAGTATGGTTAAAATCACTTTCCCAGACGGTTCCGTTCGTGAATACGAGCAGGGCGTAACTGGTTTTCAAATCGCCGAGAGCATTTCGCCGGCTCTCGCCCGTGACGTTGTATCTTGCGGTGTAAATGGCGAAACAACAGAACTCAATCGTCCTATCAATGAGGACGCAAGCATCGCACTTTATAAGTTCGATGACGAAGAAGGTAAGCACACCTTCTGGCACACCTCTGCCCACCTCCTCGCTGAGGCTTTGCAGGAGCTTTATCCAGGCATTCAGTTTGGTTTCGGTCCTGCTGTTGAGAATGGTTTCTTCTATGATGTGATGCCTGCAGAGGGTCAGACAATCTCTGAGAATGACTTCCCAAAGATTGAAGAGAAGATGCGTGAGCTTGCTAAGAAGAACGAGCCAGTCGTTCGTCGTAACGTCTCTAAGGCGGATGCTGTTAAGGAGTTTACTGCCGATGGACAGGAATACAAGGTGGAGCACATCGTAGAGGACCTCGAAGATGGCACTATCTCAACATATTCGCAGGGTAACTTCACCGACCTTTGCCGTGGCCCTCACCTCGTTTCAACGGGTGCTATCAAGGCTGTCAAGATAACCAGCGTTGCTGGAGCTTTCTGGCGTGGCGACGCTAAGCGTGAGCAGATGACTCGTATCTATGGTATCACCTTCCCTAAGAAGAAGATGCTCGATGAATATCTCGAGATGCTCGAAGAGGCTAAGAAGCGCGACCACAGAAAGATTGGTAAGGAGATGGAACTCTTTATGTTCTCTGACCGTGTTGGTAAGGGTCTTCCTATCTGGTTGCCAAAGGGAACACAGCTGCGCCTGCGCTTGCAGGAACTCCTGCGTCGTCTCCTCCGTCCTTACAACTATCAAGAGGTAATCACACCAGGTATTGGTGGTAAGAATCTCTACGTTACTTCTGGTCACTATGCTCACTATGGCAAGGATGCTTTCCAGCCAATCCACACACCAGAGGAGGACGAAGAGTATATGCTTAAGCCAATGAACTGTCCTCACCACTGTGAGATTTACGCTTACAAACCACGTTCTTACAAAGATCTTCCACTGCGTATCGCAGAGTTCGGAACCGTGTTCCGCTACGAGAAGAGTGGTGAGCTTCACGGACTTACACGTGTTCGCACCTTCACACAGGACGATGCACATATCTTCGTACGTCCTGATCAGGTAAAGGCAGAGTTTGAGAACAATATCGACATCATCCTCAAGGTGTTCAAGACCTTTGGTTTCGATAACTACGAGGCGCAAATTTCCCTCCGCGACCCAGAGGACAAGGAGAAGTATATCGGCTCTGACGAGGTATGGGAAGAGAGCGAAGCAGCCATTAAGGAAGCATGCGCAGAGAAGGGTCTCAATGCTCGTGTAGAGTTGGGTGAGGCAGCGTTCTATGGTCCTAAGCTCGACTTCATGGTGAAGGATGCTATCGGTCGTCGTTGGCAGCTCGGTACGATTCAGGTAGACTACAACCTGCCTAACCGCTTCAAGCTCGAATATACAGCAGAGGACAACTCTAAGAAGACTCCAGTGATGGTTCACCGTGCACCATTCGGTTCACTCGAGCGTTTCACAGCCGTTCTCATCGAGCACACAGCAGGTCACTTCCCACTCTGGTTGACACCTGATCAGGTTGCTATCCTCCCAATCTCTGAGAAGTATAACGACTATGCTCAGAAGGTGAAGGCTTACTTCGATGCTCACGACGTACGTTCAATCATGGACGACCGCAACGAGAAGATTGGTCGCAAGATTCGCGACAACGAGCTCAAGCGTGTTCCTTACATGGTTATCGTGGGTGAGAAGGAAGCTGCAGAAGGTCTCGTATCAATGCGTCAGCAGGGCGGTGGCGAGCAGGCAACGATGACAATGGAAGCCTTCGCTGAGCGTATCAACAACGAGGTTGCTGAGCAGTTGAAGGGGTTGGATTAAAGCCCCACCCGACCTCCCCGAAGGGGGAGGAGTGCAACAACAATAATAACAACAACCAGCCCCTCCCCTTTGCCCCTCCCCCATAGGGAGGGGAGTGAATACCGCGACATCCCTATAATGTTGGGTATATAGTGGAATGATAATCACTTATTTGCAGGGGGAGAACAGAAGTTGGAAGTCCTTCGCTTTTAGAGGCTAACATATTATGACCTTGTGGTCTTGTCTTCTCTTCTAATCAAGGGGGGAGAATCCTTTATGCGGCATCCATTAGTGGGTGCCGCTTTTTATTTGTGAACTCTTTTCCCTTTGAACTATTACCTTTGAACTTTGAGATTTGAACTTTGAAATTTATGATTTCAACTATTAACTTTGAACTATTAGCTTTGAGCATTGAACTATTAACTTTGAACTATTAACTATTAACTTTGAACTTTGAGATTTGAACTTTGAACTTTATGATTTCAACTATTAACTTTGAACTATTAACTATTAACTTTGAACTTTGAGGTTTGAACTTTGAAATTTATGATTTGCGACTACGAATTTCTCTAATTACGCTAATATTTATTGCGATGTAATTCGTAATCCCCCTTTGACCCTTGAATAGAACTTTAGGGGTATCTCGCTAATCACTCCCCTCTCCTTTCGGAGAGGGGCAGGGGGTGAGGCTTTTTTTCTCCCTTCGGAGAGGGGCTGGGGGTGAGGCTTTTTTCTCCCTTCGGAGAGGGGTTGGGGGTGAGGCTCCTTAGGGGTATCTCGCTAATCACTCCCCTCCCTATGAGGGAGGGGCAAGAGGGAGGGGCCAGTTGTTGGTGAGGTTGCTTAGGGTATCTCGCTAATCACTCCCCTCCCTATGGGGGAGGGGCAAGGGGGAGGGGCCAGTTGTCGGGTGGGGCTTTACCTCACTTCCACAAACACCCTTTCTCCCTTTTCCATTGCCTCCGTCATCATCTTAACAAGTGTGAGCACGCAGCGGGTAGAGTCGAGCACATATCCTTTGCGGCGGTTGAAGCCAAGGAGGATACACCCCCGTGTATCTTCGGGTTTGTTACCCGGATGAATCCTTATCCCCTCAAACCCCTTCACATTCATCAGCAGCGGCAGCCATCGTCCGAACCGTCGGCTACGTGTGATAAGGATGCGGTAACGTCCCGTTGGGATAGCTCTGTATCCCTTGTATTTTGCAATTAGGATTGTACCCAACGAGCATCGTTCTGTAAGATGTCGTGAGGGCGGTTCGAGGGAGTCTGAAAAGAAACGGTTGTTGACATACAAGCGTCCGATGGTGTATTTCGCTTTGTAATATTTTCTTATGAGTTTTATTTCCATTGCATGTGCGTTTTTAGGTTGGTAATATTTTCTTATGAGTATTCATTTTCGTAGCGTGTGTGTTTAATCAGTAACCTTAATATGATTTTGTGATTTGTGATTTGTGTGATTGCCTTACAGAGCTTGCCAGATTATAATAAATATCAGATGGTTCAGAATAGAAGCCTTTTCACTCTTATTTATCCAGTGGTGTTTTCATCCACTTGTCGTCTTCATTCTTTTCAATCCATCCGCTTTTCTTCCATCGGTAGAGGATATTGTTGATTACGTTTCTGCTAACATTGGCTCCCTTTTCTTTCTGCAGGTCGTTGAAGGTAAATACTGGTGGAAGTTTGTCGAAGATAAATCCGTTTCTCGTTTGCCTTGTCATTTCCTGTTCAGCCGACTTATATTCACTGAGCAGCGTCTCACCGAAGAAGTTGCATTGTTTCTCCAGTATATATTCTGCTGTCAGTCGGGCAAATTCCAGAATCGTCTCATTCTCTTCTCCTGCCAACAGACTGACAATGACTCCACAGCGAAAGCCTATGACGGCAGCACGCTTGCGATAGGTGTCTTTGACGATGTCGCCGTCAGCCATAGCTTCTATTCTTTTCTTCTCCACCCATTCCCCGATGGCTTGTCTCAGTAGGGGAGTGTCAATGAAGCCTTGTCGCGCACGCAGTGTTGTTACGGCAGCGTTGATGTCAGCCGACAGCCCTTCGGCTTCTTTGCCATAGACTGGCATAGGAGCAAAAGCGGCATCAGGCATCTCGGCAATGAAGATGCGCGACGACAATCCGTTCTCAACGTTGTCATTTCTGAAGCATTTTTTCAGTGCGCCATACGTGCCGAGGATAGAGAAGTTATAAGCTACAGGGACCACTCCGCTCTCTGCCTGATCTGAGTTGTAGTCCTGACCCCACACACCGTTGTCGAAGGCAAGGCGATAAATGTCATACTTCTGCGACCACGACCCTGCACCGTTTGTCTTGCGTAGCGTGTCGAGTTCCTCACCAAAGGAGAAGAGCGTGTGACCACGTGAGTTCTTGAAGCGTCTCAATAACGTAGAGCAGCTAATCGTGACGGGCACCGAGCGTATCAGCACACAGGGGTCTTCGGGTGCTTTCTCGTTTGCCTTGCGTCGTTTCTTTTCTTGTTTCCATTTATCTTCAATCTCGCGTGCACGTGCGTCGTCTTCAAGCATCTGTTTCATCCATAGGTCTACTTTCGACTTGCAGGCACTCTTGCCTGATGCCTGTGGTCCTACGATAATCGACATCAGATTCAGTCGGTGCAGCTGTCCGTCACAATATCTCACCTGCACTCCGTCAGCGTAGGCAGCAGCAAGGGGGAGAACAGCGCAGAGCACGGGCATGTACATGTTTGCTGGCACACCTTCGAGTGTCTTGCGCAATACTGGTGGCAGTGTGTTGAAGATTTTGTTGATGCAGGCAGTCTGTGCTTGCTGCTCTGTTTCTCTTTTTGCTTCAAACTGTTCAATGTCATTTTCCGACGAAGATGTTGAGTCAGCCTTGTTTCTGAGCGAGTCGGTGTATATCTTTCTCAGTTGGAATGACATCGGGCGGTTGGTGTTAGTGTATTTCTCATAGAAGTCCTTGATGAGCTGATAGCAGTCGGCTTCCCGTGAATATTCTGGCATACGCTGTCTGATGACGGCTTTGAGTTGCTCCTGCGGCATTAATCGGCATATACCCATTGAGAGCAGTGTCACGAGAGAGTTATGACGTGTACCCTTGTTGTTGAATGCAGCGGGTGCCAAGCCAGATGCAGCCACAAAAGCATCGAAGAGCAACTCTGTGTCGGGATTGAGTTCAACGGCTTCGTTGTCTTCGTCTGCCGTCTTCGCTGTAGGCTGTGCAGGCAGTGGATTGAGCGTAGCGTCGCTATCCGTATTGCTATCCTTTACAGCTGCTGTCGGTGCCTGATGCGTAACGAAAAGCTGGTCTTTATCGATGAAGAAGATGTAATCGGCTGGCACGGCAAAAGAGCAACGGGCGTAATCCTTGCAAGCTTCGTCGAAATCTTTCAGCCCTAATTCTCCTGCAAGCCACTGTTGCCCCTCTGCTAAGGTCATCTTCTGCGGGAGCGTGAAGACAATGCGCAGCCCCTCTGCCGATGGTGTCATGTGCACCAGTACGATGCCTAATTCCTTCGTACGCTCTTTTACTTTTTCATTGTAGAAAGTTTCAGGTGAAGGGATGTGGTCGATGTCAAGAATGGACAGCCCAGAGGGAATAGCTTCCGAGTTAAGACGACGCCCGTTCTTGAAGTGTGCGTGAAAGCAGAAGGCTGGTAGACGTCGTTTCAACTCGGCTTTCTTCGTTGCGAAGTCGTCACGGCTCATCTCTCCGCGTAGCATCTGTTCGCGGTAGTCGGCAAGTTCAGCACAGATGTCATTTACTATGGTCGAATGTATTACCACCTCTAAAATGTCAGCCGTGCAGGGAACAGTGTGTTGGGCTCGGATATTTTGTATATAGTCGAACATTTTTGTTTATCTTTTTATGATTATGTAAAGCGTGGGCTGTCCGCTTGTAGCTGATGTGTTAGGGACAGCCCCACGGGTAGGATTATTGCTATGCAAGCAGGTTTCCTTCCATAAAGTTAATTGCCTGCTGGCTCTCGTCGAAAACAATATCAATGGGAGCCGCCTCGTCTGCCCGCTTCACCATGATGTAGAGCCTGATGCGGTCGGGTGCCACCGTAGCTCGTCCGTGCTTCATGTTCAGTATGCGGTTGGGCGTGGGTGTTGAAGGTGTTTCAGTAGCAAAGGCACGGAAATCAAATTCCTGTGGCGAGTTCATTGCGATAGAACCTCTCACTCTCTTGCCGTTGGCGGCGATGATGCGCTGATAGTCAGCGTCACTCATAATTACTTTGATCTGCATAATCTTATGATTTTTGATTGATTGTCTGGATTTCTGAAATACTCACGTTCTGGAACACCTTGTCGTTATACTCCGTTGTGTAGAAGTAGAGCTGTGCTGCGACGAGCGCACCCACTTCGAGTTCTTTCTCCGCCTCTGCATCAAAGAGGGTTGATGTGAAGCGGTCGGCAAACTTACCTCCAAGCTGTTGTAACTGGATGTCACGGCAGTGCGAGGTGATTCCTTTCTGGTTGGTGTACTGGCGGATTTCTCCGAGTCCGGTAATCTTAAAAATGTTGTTCATAATTTTGTTTTGTTATTCCTCAGGCAACAGTGCCGTTGGTTTGTTTTTATGTTTGCAAAGTTATCTCACTTCTGCAGCTGATACAAGTTTCTGAAACAATCTGCGGTTTCTTAAAATCTCTTAATTATCTTTCCTAAGTACTTTGTTTACAGAGGATTTTAATACTGGTTCAGAAAGACGAATATTGCTGTGCTCGTTGGTTGAGAGATATCTGAAGAAGATACTTTTTGCCACCTTCAACGGACTCTCTCCCTGCTCTCCCGGTGCTATCGTTATGGCGATAAGTGCATAGAGCCACGTGCGTTTTACGTTCTTCATTCCCTCTGCTGATAGGAACAGTCCTCGTTCCCTCCGCAATGTCTTTACCTCATTGGGTAGATAGGGGCACAGTTGGTCGGTCAGCACGTCCAAACGCTTGAAGTATTCCGGTCTGAACAGTTCGCACAGCATTGTATTTTCATCAAAGGGGTATCTGCGCTTTGCTTTGCGCTGTTGCTGCACACGCTGTCGTGTGTAATGTTTTTTTCTCATTCTCCCAAGGGTTGTGAGAAGAGAAAGCACGGGAAACGCTGCGCAGCTTTACCTCATGAGATTTCTCCTGCCCACTCCGCTCGGGTGAAACATTCTGTTTTCTGTGTGGCATTACTTTCTTTTCTGTCCCTGCGCCTTGTGTCTGGCACCTTGTGCAGCGAATGGAACAATCGGAATTGACCATCACTCCGCATCTAATCGGAAAAAGAGAATACCCACGCCAAGGTTCGTTCTGACCGTGACGTGGGTGCAAAGTTATAGCTCAGAGCCATTTGCAAGAATCTCAGCCTTGCAGACGGCTTATAAAAAAGTTATCTTTTTATTATCAAAAAATTATAAACTGATAATCAGTATGTTATGAGAAAGATTTATAATTTGTTTATAGAAAGTTTATAATTCCCGTTTATTGCTTTTATAAATATTCTCCCTATAGGTAGAATTAAGTTATTTTGTTTTATGGGTCCATAATATAGTTCTTTAAAAAAATAGATTTTTATTTTATTATTTTTGTCTTATTTTGTACTTTTGCAAGATAAAACCTAAATTGCAGGTTGTTGCATTTTATATATGTATAGAAAATGCGAGTCTCTTTTTTTAGATATAAGTTAGATTTATAAATTAATAGTATGAAAATATGGATGCAAGTCATACAATGGACAATTTCTTTAGAAGGACTGAAGAAAAAAGAAAGCTAATCATTGTTTATGGAAAAAAGTACTTTAAATTTGCTTTGCGGTTGGGGGATCTTATTACTCAGAAAGACTCTGCCATTCAAATAATGATGTTGAGTCTCGCAGAATCGAGACAGCAAAAATTGACTAACCAGGAGAAAATAATCTATGTGGGTGATGACTTATCTGATACTTATCTAATTGGAAAAGAGGATGATGTTTTCTGTAGTTATGGTACTCATATTAGAATGCTTGCTAATAACGTACTGATTTATCGTGAGATGATTGATAAGGAAACTTATCAGAAACTCGCAGATGAAAGTGATATGACTTTTGAACAATGTATGTCGTCCTATAGAGCGATGATTAAATTAATGCTTGCAGATATAAAGGATACGAAAAATGTCTTTAAAAAGACTGGGAAATTAGGTGGATTGGCATTGTTTGTTGTCGGCGGTCCATCAACTCTTTTTACTATATGGCTCGAAGATAAGGTTTCGAAAGTCTATACGTGGGGGACTAAACAAAAACTTATGCAGTATGAATATGTCCTTAATATATTTGTAAAAGATTATTTGCATAAATTTATTAAATAATGTGTTGTCAGGAAAATCCAGACTTTAATAAAGACTTTGCTGAAGGCTATGCTTCAGCATTGTCTATCTATGTAAATTTCCATCAGTCTATGTCTGGTGAACGAAGGGTAAACGAAATATGGCAAAGATTTGTTGAGATATCTGGCAGTATAAATAAGTATAAAGGGAATCGTAGAGACGTAAAGTTACTAAAGGGTAATGTGATGGAATCTTTAGTCCCTATGGATTTTAATTTGAGGGCTCAATTGGCTGGATCACGTTATCGTGCTAGACAGTTGGAATCAACTAAGTTGGCGTCTGTAGATGTTGCCATTGTCAATAATTTTGATGAAGTTGTTTTAAAGTATAGTTTTAAGGATATGAAAAATCCTAAAGCTTCTGCTCGGGCTCAAGCTACCTCCTACTATGAACACTATCGGAAAAAGCATACTGGAGATTTTGACAAAGAAAAGATGTTTTCTTTTTTTAGGAAGCAGGGCGTGGAAGTCAATGAGCAGAATATGTATGACTCCATTTATTCAGGACAGAAGCGTTTGGTGCCTAAAAAGCATTTACCAGGAGCCAGAGCTTGTCTGAAGCGACTTATCAATAAAGAAAAAAATCCCTTACGTGCCAAAGCTTTACAAGAAACATTAGATAATCTAACAGATCATTTAGAAACTCCTGATGGTATTAAATCAGAGGCTTTCACTGAAGCAAAGACCAGACAATTAGCCAAAAAAGGAA
The DNA here is from genome assembly GCA_963540415.1 of uncultured Prevotella sp. Lineage (GTDB taxonomy): Bacteria > Bacteroidota > Bacteroidia > Bacteroidales > Bacteroidaceae > Prevotella. The sequence continues at coordinate 5,258 of CAUTPS010000028.1, read as the reverse complement.
AGATAGGGACTTTTAATCCAAGCACGATAGGATATACTATGGAAAATTTTGTTTCATGGCGGAGTATACTCAACAAGGGGTGGAAAGCTGGTCAAAATGCTGCTATGATGTCTTTTCTGCTTGAATATGCACCATTGATTGTAAATGCTATTGTTCGAGGTAATATTGATTTAGATGATTTTATACAGCATAGTCCTAAAGCTGGAACCCAAAGCTGTGTTAGTTTTGCTTCGGGATTTTTATCTTGTACACTGTTAGAAGCATGTCAGGTGGGTAAGTTTGGTGAGGCATTGAAGTCTGTAACAACTGAACAAGTTGGTACTATTGTTGCTCTTACGTTTTCTATTGTAAAGGATGTTGTTATAGGAATAAAAGAGAATAGAGATCCATCAGATGTGATGTATGATATTCTAAAAGATATTTTTATTGCAGGTTGTGCCTATAAGTTAGGAACTGTGCTTAGTCCTGTTTTGGGTCCCCTTGGTTTTATTATAGGAAGTACTATAGGTTCAATTCTGGGTAGCTTTTTTTATACTCAGGCTACTCAATTCTGTCTATCATTTGCAGAAACCCATGATGTAACCTTTTTTGGATTAGTAAAACAAGATTACCAGCTGCCCGAAAGACTCTTGATAAATTTGGGGCTTGATCGGTATGATTTTGATAGATATAAGTTTGATAGCTTTGAATTTGATAGCTTTGAATTTGATAGCTTTGAATTTGATAAGTTTCAGTTTGACCGATATGAATTCGACAAATTCTTTGAGCTCGGTTTTGTACGTCGTGGTGTGATAGGAGTAAGAAAAATAGGATATATTTATGAAGAATAAAATGTAATGGTTAAAAAGATGTTAAATAAACTCTTTTCCCATCTAAAAAAGATTGGTATTCAAGAAAAATGTTCTAATTTTGCAAAAGAGCAAATTGTAGCAGAAAATATCTTTTATAACAATAAATATATTGTATTATGAGCAAACTTTTGGAGGAATTGTTGAATTTTCTTTCTTCAGCGACAGATGAGCAGTTGGAGGAAAATTGGAAAAGTTTGGAGCCTTATGAGAACATAGGACCAAATGCAAAGGAGTTTGTTGAATTTTCTATGAGAAATTTTCAATTCTCGGCGTGTAATGATGTTAATAATTTTATTTTTGTAAATAATGAAAAAGATCCAGAGTATAGCTTTGGATCTTTTCGTTTATTAAGTATAGCATAATAATGGAAAAAGCAGTATTTAGTTTTTGTAACTACTATTTTACGAAGGCAAAAATTGAATTCCTTGAGCAACCTGAAAATGATTACAGGGTTAATTTTATCCCTAAGGGAGAGTTTTGTAAAGAGGATTCTATGTTTAAGCTTAATTTAGGAGTTATTGTGTCGTCGTATAAAGATGGTTTAGAAACAAATATAATAGAAATTGAGTGTTACGCAGAATTTAAATTCTCGGAGAAAAAAAACTTATGTGATATTCCTGACTTTTTTTTTCCTAATAGCATAGCTATCATTTTTCCCTATATTCGTGCATTTATCAGTACACTTTCTTTGCAGGCAAACAGTCGCCCTGTAATTCTGCCTACAATGAACTTAACTTCTTTACAAGAAGAATTAAAGAATAATACTATAGAGAAATAGCACATATGCTCAGCGAGTTGTATCAAACCATAGAAGACAGGTCTAATGCTGATTACATAAAAGAAAATGGTCCTTTCTGTTGTGAAAGGATAGATGCGTGGTTAGGCAAAGGATACTATTATTGGGACTCTTTTGTTGAAAATGCTCATCTTTGGGGCAAAAAAATCTATACGAAAAATAATAAAAACTATATAGTATGCTTGTCAAAAGTTGACCTAAATGACAATGTTTATGATTTATTAAATCCAAGTGTTTTGTTGGAGTTTAAACAAGCTGCAGAAGGACTTTCCAAGGCATACCCCAAGAAAAACATAACTGTGACTATAGTGTTAGAGCAATTAAAAAAACAAAGTAATTTTACGTACAAAGCTATTAGGGTGAGGTCAGAGGATGATATGTCGTGTTTTAAACAGAAAACATTTTTTAAGAAAAAGCACAAAGCTTATCTTAACACTTGTCCTCATATACAAGTTTGTGTTCTTGACAAGTCTTTTATAGGAGAGAATAATTTCAAAATAATCTTTCCGTCTGTATATTGTGATGATTATGTTATATAACAGACAAAATATCATTGTCGTCTGCAGAATATTTTCCTTGTTATTAAAAGTTTAGGGATGGGGCGCAGTTAGTTCCCCGACGTTCTGCGTTTTATTTTTCTTTTCGCAACGCTTTTTACGTGGTGCATCTCACCTCACACCCCTCAATTATTCTTACGATGGCATCATATTCTTCGGTGGTGATGCCGAAGGCGTTGCGTTCGTTGTAAGGGCGTTGGTGGGTGAGGTAAGTGTTGTTGTTACTTCCGCCGATGTTTGTGTTGATTTGGTTCATGGGGATGTTTAGCTTTCGGAGCTTTATGAAGAGGGCGATGATGTTGAGTGCCATTTTGCGGTTTATGCCCCAGCTGTTGCCGTTGGGTTTTATCATTTCGAAGCGGGAGAGGAGGGCGTCGTCACGGCAGATGGTCTCGAAACATTGCGTTAGGTCGTCGTAGCCGGGTTTATTCAGTAGCTTTTTTAGTCCTTGTGTGTTGGTCAGGACTTTTGTTAGGACGGCTTTCTGGCGTGCTTCCTTCTGTAGGGCAGGGGAGTCGGTGTTGTCTGTGTCGGCAAGGGGATTGTAGGGTTCGATGACGATTTTCTCTCCGTAAACATTTCTTTTCTTTGCAAAGAAGAGGTTGACGTATCGGTTGAAAGCGTTATCCCCGATTTCGTCCATTATAGTCTTCAATATACCGTCGTTTTCGCTCTCTGGGTCCTGCTCATGTCCTGGTTCGATGTAGTTAAGGCTTCTCGTGGCGGTGACGGTCATGATGAGCTGAGCCGAGGCCACAGCCTCTGCTTTTGTTCGTGCGATGGTGTTCCTTCCCTGCTTGATGGTTTCGCAGTCTTTTATCAGCGTGGTATAGATGAAGGTGACTTCATCTAACTTGTTGCTCCCTGCTTTTTTGAGTTCATCAATGCAGCGTGTACTCGTCTGCCAGATGTCCATGGCAGGGATTTCCCCTTCCTCTCTCTGTAGTCGGTTCAGTGGCGATGCCCACTGCTTGAAGATTGACGCTTCAGGCGAGTTCAGCACTTGCGTTCTATAGGTTTCGTTGTCAAGGTCTGTCAGAATTTCCATTTTTCAATGCGTCTTGTTCAATTTTGTCTGCCAATGCTGCCAAGTGGTCTTTTGGATAGAGGTGTGGATTGTCGGGGCTCATTTTGGTGAAGGTAGCTTCCTCGAAGGTGATGAACTTGTAGCAGTTCTTTCCTACGTTTATTTTGCGCCTGCTGCCGTTGGGTGTGAGACGGATAGAAGCCTCGCCACCGATGTTGCTTGCCACCTCCACGACGTCTCTTGTCCATTGATCGTCGGGGTTGAGTTTTACGCTTTTCCCTGCGCCTGCATCGGTGACGAGTGTCACAGCGGACTCAGTGTCTTTACGGATTCCCTGTATGAATTCGAAGCGTTTTGCAAGGCGTTCAAGGTTGGGTTTTGGCCATGTGAATTCGACTTTGCGAAAGCCTCTCGGATAGCTTTTTTTGTCTTGAGCAATCATCCAGAAGCGGGCTGCGTCGTAGATGTTCTTGATGCTCAGCTTGAGCGAGAAGCGTTGTGCCATGACGCGTGAGAGTGTGCGCTCGATGATGCGTTCGACGGTCTCGAGCGACTGGAAGGCAGCGGTTGCGTTCTCAATCGCAATCAGCTGTACGCCAGGACGATTGTCGATGATGATGATGCAACTGCGATAGTCGTCGAAGGGAATCGACTTGAAGTTTTCATCGTGTCGTGTGCCACGGCAGTTCTTGAGAATTCTCAGCACGTAGACGCCTTCTTCCTTGACGGGATTCAGGAGGAAGTGGTGGAGATATTCCGTGCCTCTTGTGTTTTCGAAGTGAATACATCGTTCTTTGTTATAATCGTCGACCAACACGTCGTCGAGGCATTCCTGCCGTCGGGTGAAGTTCTGTTCTATTACCTGCTTCTGTTCTTCGTCGTTAAAGATGTCGTCGTTGGTAATTTTCTCGAACATATAGTTGTAAAGGGCAAATATTTTCATTCTTTCTCTTTTGAGGTTTTTATGGTTTTCAGTAAAGATATCAGTTCTGTTTTAAACAGTTTTTTCACAGTTCTGCAAGTCGTCAGGTAACAGCTGAGGTTGTGCTTTTTCTCTGATGGCTTCTCAGGATTGTCTCTGCAAATGTACAAATAAAAATTTACAAATTGTTGATAAAATGAAAAAGAAAATCACAAATCACACGAATATATTATATGGAATCTCATTTCTTTGTATTGAAATTCCTTATTATGATTTTGTGATTTATGATTTGTGTGATTAGTAATCATAAATCACACGAATCACACAATCATATTAAGAACTTTTCATTATTACCGTTATAAAGCTTTACATTATATATTATTATTTATTAATAAGGTATTATATTATATGGGATTTCATTTCTTTGTATTGAAATTCCTTATTATGATTTTGTGATTTGTGATTTGTGTGATTGTAATCTTTTTCTGCTGCGCTGTCAGAATCCACTTTGTTTCCTCGGTCTTGTTGTTGCGAAGGCAGGTGAGGTGGGGGGCTTCCTCCTCGCGCACACAATCGACTTTTGGCTATCTCTCTGTGGGACAGTTGGTTGCGAGCGTCTTTGCAGAACTTGTTGCTCGTGTACCCCGAAAAATGTTAGTTTTTGAGGAAATCGTGATTAACTTTGCAAAAAAGAAAAAAGCCAACCAGCAAGCAACAACAACTGGCCCCTCCCCCTCGCCCCTCCCCCAAAGGGAGGGGAGTGAATAGCGAGATACCCCTAAGGAGCCTCACCCCCAGCCCCTCTCCGAAGAGAGAAAAAAAGCCTCACCCCCAACCCCTCTCCGAGTGGAGAGGGGAGTGATTAGCGAGATACCCCTGTCGTGATGATAGCAGTTCTTAAACACAAAGATTAGCGTTCTTAAACGCAAAGATTAGTTCTCTCAAACTTATAGTATAGCGTTAGTAAATAATTATTTCAAAGTTCAATTTCAAAAGTTAATAGTTCAAATCATAAAGTTCAAAGTTCAAACCTCAAAGTTCAAACCTCAAAGTTCAAAGTTAATAGTTCAAAGTTAATAGTTCAAATCATAAAGTTCAAAGTTCA
>CAUTPS010000027.1:0-33154 GCA_963540415.1 uncultured Prevotella sp. | reverse complement strand
TCATACCTTCGCTTGCACCCTTTTTTATATGCGTTAATCGTTCAGAAGCATGTGCTGGTGTATCGTCAGGGTCAATCAGATAGATAGGAGTTCCTGGTCGGGTGTATTGCACAAGACCCGCAGCAGGGTAAACAACTAACGACGTTCCGATGATAACAAGGATGTCTGCTTGTGCCACAACCTCTGCAGCTGGTTCAATCATTGGGACTGATTCACCGAAAAAGACAATGAAAGGACGCAATAGACTACCATCTTCAGCCAATGCTCCAGGGGCTACTTCGCAGTTGTCTTTAGGTAGTTCCTGTATGTATCGGCTATCGTAAGGAGCCTTACTTGAGCATACCTTTGTCAGTTCTCCATGTAGATGGATAACCTTTGAAGACCCAGCTTTCTCGTGAAGGTCGTCAACATTTTGCGTAATCACCGTCACATCATAGTCTTTCTCAAGTTCCTTGATAAGGCGATGACCCTCGTTAGGCTTGGCTGCATAGAGCTTTTTGCGTAGATTGTTGTAGAAGTTGTTGACGAGTGTGGGGTTGGCTAACCAGCCTTCGTGCGTAGCTACCTGTTCAACAGGGTAATCCTCCCATAATCCATCATTGCCGCGAAAGGTCTTGAAGCCGCTCTCTACGGACATTCCTGCACCTGTTAAGAATACGATTTTCTTCATACGTCTGTCTTTTATGAGTTGAGGCTTGAAGGAGGTAGATAAGGTTATAGGTCTTAATTCTAAAACACTTACAAATAGAGTTTCGGACAAAAGAAGTATTCATAATATGCTTCTTGTTTATTGTCAATAGCTTTAACTTCTACAGTATTCCTTCATTCTCTATGACAAATTTAGTAATTTTAATCCGATTAATGCAAAACTATACCTTAAAAATAGTATCTTTGCACATTAATTATTAATAATATTAAGAACGATAATGGACAAATTAAGCTATGCACTGGGAATCGGTATCGGTTCACAGCTTGCAGGAATGGGCGCAAAGGAACTGAATATTGACGACTTCGCACAGGCTATCAAGGATGTTATTTCAGGTTCAGAACTGAAAGTTGACAATGCAGAAGCACAGACTCTCGTACAAAACTTCTTCCAAGAGCAGGAGGCTAAGCAGCAGGCTGCAGCCGCTGAGGCTGGTAAGGCAGCAAAGGCTGCTGGTGAAGCTTTCCTTGCTGAGAACGGTAAGAAGGATGGTGTTGTAACCTTACCATCAGGTTTGCAGTATCAGGTGTTGAAAGAAGGCAATGGTAAGAAGCCTTCAGCTACAGACCAAGTAGTATGTCATTATGAGGGAACACTGATTGATGGTACTGTTTTTGACAGTTCTTATCAGCGCAATCAGCCAGCTACTTTCGGCTTGAATCAGGTTATCGCAGGTTGGACGGAGGGTGTGCAGCTTATGCAGGAAGGTGCTAAGTATCGCTTCTTCATCCCTTATAACCTTGCATACGGTGAGCGCGGTGCTGGTGCACAGATACCTCCATTCGCAGCACTTGTATTCGACGTAGAGTTGATTGAGGTAAAGTAAGAAAGGTGTGTAGGCGATAATAGGTGGCAATATACGTCCATCATCGCCTACTCTAATAATATTGCTTAAGAAACTAAACAATTAAAATAATGAAGAAAATTTATTTTTTAGCCGCTATGGCTATCGCAGCTGCAGGCTTCACAGCTTGTGGTAACTCAGCTCCAAAGGAGGATTTGAAGTCTGATGTTGACTCTTTGAGCTATGCTTTCGGTATTGATCAGGGTCAGAGTGTTAAGCAGTATCTCCAGCAGATGCAGATTGATACAGCTTACATCGATGAGTTTATCAAGGGTATGAACGATGGTGCGCAGAATGCTGATGATAAGAAGCGTGCTGCTTACAATGCTGGTATCGGCGTAGGTATGCAGATGAACATGATTATCAAGAATCAGATCAACCGTCAGATCTTTGGTGAAGACTCTACAAAGTCTGTTTCTTTGGATAACTTCCTCGCAGGTTTCTCTGCAAGTGCAAAGGGTAAAGGTCAGAAGATGACTGTAGAGCAGGCTCGTGAGGTTGAGCAGAAGACTTCAAAGGCTATTCAGATGAAGGCCGCTGAGAAGACTTATGGTGCTAACAAGAAGAAGAGTGACGCTTATATGGCAGCTAATGCAAAGAAGGAAGGCGTGAAGACTATCGGTCTGGGTGTACAGGTTAAGGAACTCAAGGCAGGCTCTGGTGCTACACCAAAGGCTTCTGATGTTGTTAAGATTAACTATGTTGGTAAGACTATTGATGGTAAGGTATTCGACCAGCGTGATGGTGCTACAATGCCTGTAGGTGGTGTTATCCCAGGTTTCACAGAGGCTTTGACAAAGATGCCTGTTGGTGCTAAGTGGGAGATTACAATTCCTTATACAGCTGGTTACGGTGCTGAGCAGCCAAGTCCAGACCTCAAGCCATTCTCAACACTTATCTTTACTGTTGAGTTACTCGGTATTGAGAAGGCTCCAGAGGGTCAGCCAGGTATGCCTCAGGGTATGTCAGGTATGCCACAGGGTAAGCCAGGTATGTAATCAACTAAGGCTTGATAATGGTTCGATGAGTCTTCCTTTCTTATATGGAAGAGCATCAGCTGTAATCCATTTTCACGGTGATGGCAAATTATTTTCATGAAAGAAAATATTTATTGTCGTGAAAATAAATATTTATTCTCATGAAAGTAATTCTTTATTTTCATGAGAATAATTCAGTAATGATGCTCTTGTCTTATAAGAAAGGAAGACACGTATATACTTGTTAAAGCTTAGTAATCATCGAATTAAAGCTTAGTAATCATCGAATCTACATCCTTTTTATATAGAAAAACCTTTTCTTTAAAAACGACAAAACAATGAAGAAACTTATAATGCTGGCTCTGCTCGTTGCAGCAGGTTCAGTCTTTAATACTGCAAGTGCACAGAGTAAGAAGAAGGGAAAGCAGAATGCGAAGTGTCCAGTAGAATGTAAAGAAGGTGCAGTAGTACTGACTTCACCTTCTGATACATTGAGCTATGCTGCAGGTATGTCTATGACACGTGGTTTGGACGACTATCTTGCAAATCAGTTTGGTGTTACTCCAGCACAGATGCCAGACTTCCTGCGTGGCTTGCGTGAGGGTATTGCTAATCGCAAAGACTCTGCTTTTGCTGCTTATGTAGCAGGATTACTCATCAGTTCACAGGTCGACAAGACCATGTTGCCTAATATTGCATCTAAGTTCGAAGGCACATCGGCTCCAATTAACCCTGACATGCTTTACAAGGGCTTTGTTGCAGCTTTGGCAAAGGATTCTACTGTCCTCAAGCAGGCTACTGCTGAGCAAATCTTCGAGAAGAAAGAAGTAGAGTTGAAAGCACAGAAAGATGCTGAGATGAAGGCTAAGAATGAGGCTTACTTGGAAGAGAACAAGAAGAAGGAGGGTGTTGTAACAATGGCTGATGGTCTTCAGTATCGTATCATTAAGAAGGGTGATGGACCTATACCAACAGCAGCTGACCGCGTTCAGGTTATCTATGAGGGCAAGACCATTGATGGAAAGGTATTCGATGCAACTTCACGTCATGGCGTAGAGTTCGATACCTTCAATGTTGGTGGACTCATCAAGGGTTGGACAGAGGCGTTGCAGATGATGCCTGTAGGCTCAAAGTGGGAGATTGTTATCCCACAAAACCTCGCGTATGGTGAGCGTGGTGCAGGTCGTGACATCGGTCCTTTCTCAACACTTATCTTCACCCTTGAGTTGAAGGGCATTGAGGCAGCACCAGAAAAGGAGTCAAAGACAATTGATGCTGCAAAGCTCGTTCCAGCCAAGAAGGCTCCTGCTCAGAAGGCAAAGAAGAATGTAAAAAAGTAAGATAAAAGCAGTGAAATACTGTTCTCTTGCTTAAAATAAAAACAAAATGCGCCCAAGTGGCGCATTTTTTATGTCATTTTGTTGTCTGTTCCATAATTATTCCCTACTTTTGCTCGTCATCAATAAAAGCTTTAGAAACATAGAATTAATAAATAATATCAACCGTAGAACATGGAAAAAGTAGATCGTTTGGACAAGAAAATATTGGGTATCCTCTCGCAGAATGCTCGTATGCCTTTTAAAGATGTTGCTGCCCAGTGTGGCGTTTCACGTGCAGCTATTCACCAGCGCGTACAACATCTCATAGAGAATGGAGTCATAACAGGTAGTGGTTTCGACGTTAATCCTAAGAGTTTAGGCTATACAACCTGCACCTATGTGGGACTAAACCTCGAGCGTGGCTCTATGTATAAGAAGGTTGTTGAACGTATTAGTGCTATTCCAGAGGTGGTTGAATGTCATTTTACAACAGGTCCTTATACAATGCTTGTGAAGCTTTATGCAAAAGACAACGAGCAGTTGATGGATCTTCTTAACAATCAGTTGCAAGGTATCTCTGGTGTTGTATCAACCGAAACACTTATTTCTCTTGAGCAAAGTATCAAGCGTGAGATACCTATAGCAGAAGAATTGCTCTAAAGAAGTCAACGACAAACCAATCTTTTAAAAAAGAATAAGAATGCAATACGATCTTCAGTCACATCTCGATAAGGTGTATTCAACTTTCCCTGAAGCAAAGCGTAAGCCTATAATTGGTATCACTACCAATTATATGAATGGTGATGCTGCGTTAAGGAATGTCTATTATAAGCAGGTGGTAGCTGCGGGCGGAGTCCCAATGCTTATTCCTCCTGTGGCTGATAAGGATGTGCTTATTAACACCCTTGACCATCTTGACGGTCTTCTCCTTACAGGTGGTGCTGATATCAATCCTCTGTGGCTTAGCGAGGAGCCTTCTCCTAAACTTCATAATATCAATGCTGAGCGTGATTTACCCGAACTGATGCTTATCCGTTTGGCGTTTAATCGTCAGTTGCCTATCCTTGGTATCTGCCGTGGAGCGCAAGCCCTTGCTGTCGCTTTAGGTGGAAAGATACAGCAAGATATTTATGATGAATATATAAGAGAGGAGGAAACGGTTGAAAAGAAACTGAGCAAAGACAAAACGGTAACAACCTATCGTGCTGCTACATTAAAGCATTCACAGGACGCTGAACGCTGTGAAGCTACGCATAGCGTGACCCTTAACAAGTCATCTGTCCTCTATGCGCTTTATAAGGAAGAACGTCTTATGGTCAATAGCTTCCACCATCAGGCAGTGAAAGATGCTGGAAAGCATTTCCGTGTGACAGCACTTTCGCCCGATGGAGTGATAGAAGCCATTGAGAGTAGCGAGTTCAAGCCTATCATGGGAGTGCAATGGCATCCCGAATGGATGGGTGAAGAGGGAGGTAAACTCTTCCAGTGGCTGGTCGGACAGTCTAATAACTTCTACCTTGCTAAGCAACTTCATCAGCGCATCTTGACGCTTGATACACACTGTGATACGCCTATGTTTTTCCCACAAGGTGTCAACTTTGATCAGCGTGACTCACGTATTCTCTACGATCTCCATAAGATGACGGAGGGAAGGCAGGATGCTGTGACGATGGCTGCTTACCTTCCACAACCGAAGATAGGCGAGTCTTTCTCTTCAAAGATTGATGTTGAAGGGTTGAAACGCTATAATCCTCACCTCGTTGAGACATTGAATCATCTCTCACCAGCTGTCTATGCCAACCTTATCTTCGACAAAATAGAGGAAATTGTTAAGCAGAATCAACGCTATATCAGTATTGCTCGTACACCTTCCGACCTTTACGAAGATAAGCGCAAGGGACGTAAGAGCATCATGTTCGCTATTGAGAATGGTCTTGCTTTGGAGCATAAGCTTGAGAATGTAAAGCACTTTGCACAGCGTGGTGTGACCTATATAACCCTTTGTCACAATGGAGATAACGATATTTGTGACTCTGCACGAGGCTGCAATACCCACGGTGGAGTAAGTAAGTTTGGTGAAGAAGTCATCAAGGAGATGAACCGTAACGGTATTATGGTCGACTTAAGCCACGGCGGAGAGAAGAGTTTTTATGATGCGTTGGAGCTTAGTACGATGCCAATCGTATGTAGTCATTCTAATAGCAAAGCACTCTGTGACGTTCCTCGCAACCTTACCGACGACCAGATGCGGGCGTTGGCAAAGAAGGGCGGTGTGGCGCATATCACAATGTACCAAGGCTTCTTGAAGAAGGGTAGTGAGGCTACAGTGATGGATGCGATAGCCCATTTGGAGCATGCTATTAAGATTATGGGCATCGATCATGTAGGTATTGGAACCGACTTTGATGGTGACGGAACCGTACGAGGTATGGCTGATGCGAGCGAAATGATAAACTTCACCCTTCATCTTTTGCGTCGTAAATATAGCGAAAGAGATATTGAAAAGATATGGGGAGGCAACTGGCTGCGTGTAATGGCGCAGGTACAGAGCGTTAGAAAATAAGTAGAAAGAAGGTTTTTTACCACTCCTTTGGGATAGAGTGGGAGAGAATAAGAAAACAATCAATAATGAAAATGAATATAAAACTCTTTTTCGGCTGCCTCTTGGCAGTGTCTCTCACAACCGTAGCATACGGCTGTAAGGGGAAAGCAAGCAATGCTGATAATGCTACTGACACTGTTGCTACAGCAAAGCCTGTCGGTCCTACGTTCAATGCCGATTCTGCATACGCCTTTACAGCAGCACAGTGTGACTTCGGACCGCGTGTGATGAACTCTGTAGCACATGATAAGTGTGGCAAGTGGATAGTAGAGAAATTTAAGGAGTATGGCTGTGAAGTGCAGGAGCAGAAAGCCGACCTTAAAGCTTATGATGGAACAGTGTTGAAGGCAACAAACATCATTGCACGTTTTAATCCAGAAGCCAAGAAGCGCGTTTTAATCTGTGCACACTGGGATAGTCGTCCTTGGGCAGACAACGATCCAGACTCTACTAACCACAAGAGGCCTGTTATGGCAGCGAATGATGGTGCCAGTGGGGTAGCTGTAATGCTTGAGTTGGCTCGTCAGTTGCAGGCTGATAAGAAGTTAAAAGTAGGTGTTGACTTTGTTTGCTTTGATGCTGAAGACTGGGGAGTACCACGTTGGGAGACTCGATATCCGAATGCTGACGACTCTTGGGCATTGGGTGCACAATACTATGCAAAGAACTTCCCAACGCCTGTTAAGCCTGAGTTCGGTATTCTTCTCGATATGGTAGGAGGCGAAGGTGCACAGTTTTATCGCGAAGGAATGTCTGTTCAGTTTGCTCCTGATATCGTAAACCGTGTTTGGGAGGCTGCAAAGGCAGCTGGATTTGGCTCTTACTTCCCTGATGCTATCGGTGGAATGGTTACTGATGACCATGTGCCAGTAAACCAGTTTGCTGGTATCCCTACCATTGATATCATCCCTTACTATCCTGATTGTCAGCAAAGCTCTTTCGGTCCAACATGGCATACGGTCAATGACACTATGGAACATATCGACAAGAATACGTTGCAAGCAGTTGGTCAGACCGTCATACAGGTATTGTATACGCTGTAAAATATAAAGTCTCATATAAAGAGGATGTGTTCTAAACAGATACATCCTCTTTTTTGTTTTTGTCCCTTTTTGACGCTCTAACCCTGATATAGAAAAATAGAAAGCGTACTATGTCGCACAAAGTGCTTTTTGTTTTATAACTTCAAAAGTATGGATAAAGTTTTGAAAATTAATTACATAATTTCAAATAAAACATCTATAAATAACGGTAAAAATACGAATAAGAAGTAAGATTGTAACTAACAGGAAATCAGTTTGTTATAAAGGAGTAATTTAAGAGGTGCTTAATTGGACTTCAAAAGGGCGTTAGTAAGCGTCTTAAAGGGCACCTTTTGCAAGCCAATTGGGCGTCTTTAAGAAGCCAAAAGAGCATGTATAGGAATTGAAGCGTGCGAAAATAGTTTACAAAAAGCGGTCGTGAAAAGATGAATCCGATTATGGGCAGAAACTTTTGCAACCATAATCGGAATTTATTTGGATTGATATTGTGAAATCCTATTTCAGACGTTTAGATACGCTTTAACGACTGTTTAACGCCAGAGATAAGTAAGCCCATTTCCGCAGCATTCAGTCCTCTAATCAAGACGTTAGGCTCTCTATACTCCACAGCGTAGTTGGATAAAGCTGGTACACAATGAAAGAAAGGTAAGTCAACCACCTCTCCTTTCTTTGTCGTACTTACAAATGTAAGACGAATGTCAGAGAAGTTTTCTTCTTCGTTTTTATATAACTCATTGGGATACATTGGTAGAATGGTATTAACTCCCTCTGTTATAACAAAACTCAAAAGCTTTTCTTTTCCCTCTTTTTTATAACATTGTGGCTCTGCCACATAAGCCTTCGACCATAGGTCAGCCTCCCCTGTCCCTTCTTCATCTAAGAGACATTGTTCATTTTGCTGCGCCTTACGCTTATTCTTGTTAAAGAAATCGAATATACCCATATAGTCTTGCTGTTACTATCTTTATTCGCAAAGTGACTAATTATGTAATAAAAGTAATCGGAAATAGATAAAATTCTATCCCAAAAAGACGTTTGCAAAGATAAAGACTTCGTACAACATAAACACAATTACGCATGTTAAAAAGATTAAATGATATATGTATTTGTCTATAATCATCGATAAAACATCTAAAAACGAGGCGTAATAAATGTTGTTTTGGTAGCTTTTTGGAAAACAACCTACAGCTTATTATCGACAAAACAGTTAGAAACATGGAGGCTAACAACATCTTTTTAGTTTATTATGCTGTAGGTTCACACAGAAATGTTTATCTTTGCATTGGGAAAGAATGGTGCCATTGTGGGGCTGTCTGTCCCCACTTCTGATGCATAACAGACATATTAAAACAGTTATAAAACGCGATAAATGGCACTGAACTATATTTGGATAGGATTCTTCGTAATAGCCTTCGTCTTCGGTATTATCTCTCTGTTGATGGGCGATACTACGATATTCGAGAAAATGATGAACTCTACCTTTGATTCATCTAAGAATGCCTTTGAAACATCAATAGGCTTAACAGGAGTCTTGACACTGTGGTTAGGAATCATGAAGATTGGTGAGAAGGCTGGTGTTGTCAATGTTCTTGCACGTATGCTCAGCCCTTTCTTCTCAAAACTCTTCCCTGATATTCCTAAGAATCACCCTGTGATGGGTTCTATCTTTATGAACATAGCATCGAACATGTTAGGACTTGACAATGCAGCTACGCCTACAGGACTAAAGGCGATGGCGCAGATGCAAGAGCTGAACACAAAGAAGGACACGGCAACTAACCCGATGATAATGTTCTTAGTATTGAATACTTCGGGTCTGACGCTCATCCCTACGACCATTCTTGGCTATCGAAGCATGAACGGTGCAGCACAACCTATGGATGTGTTTATCCCAATTCTGTTGGCAACAACGGTAGCTACGATTGCTGGTATTCTCATTACGGCAACTTGGCAGCGTATCAATATCTTCCAACCGACATTGTTCTTGGGGCTTGTTGGTATTATAGGCTTTGTCGGATTGTTAATTTGGGGATTCGGACAGATGGATAAGCAGATGATGAATACGGTGTCATCTGTTGCCTCTAACTTGATTGTCATGTCGATAATCATGCTTTTCATCGTTGTGGCGTTGTTACGGAAAGTGAACGTTTATGACGCTTTCATCGAAGGAGCGAAGGATGGATTCCAAACCGCAGTACGTATCATTCCTTATTTAGTAGCTATCCTTGTGGCTGTAGGAGTGTTCCGTGCTTCGGGTGCTATGGACCTTTTGATACAGGGGATTAAGTGGTGTGTGGAGCAGTGCGGACTTGACACAAGATTCGTAGATGCACTCCCAACTGCTTTTATGAAGCCGCTTTCTGGTAGTGGTGCACGTGGTCTTATGTTGGAATCAATGAAGACTTTTGGTGTTGACTCATTCGTTGGCAGATTGAGCTGTATCTTCCAAGGTTCAACAGATACGACTTTCTATATCTTAGCAGTTTACTTCGGAAGCATCGGAATAAGATATACACGTCATGCATTGGCTTGTGGACTATTAGCCGATTTGGCGGGTGTAATAGCCGCAATCGCTATCTGCTATATATTCTTTTAGGAGATCATTGAGTCTATTAAGCTATTGGGCTATTAGCCCTATAAGTCTTATTCGCCTAATAAGGCAAATAAGCTAAACTATAATACAACAATGGCAAATTTAAAATCACTTGCAAAAGACACTGCTATCTACGGAATGAGCAGTATCATCGGAAGGTTCTTAAACTACCTTCTTGTACCCCTCTATACAGCGAAAATTAGTGCGGCGAGCGGTGGCTATGGTGTGATCACAAACATCTATGCCTATACAGCGTTGCTATTGGTTGTTTTGACTTATGGAATGGAGACGACCTTCTTCCGTTATGCCAATAAGACTGACCAAGATCCGAAGAAGGTTTACTCTACTACTTTGTCTTTGGTAGGGCTTTCTTCACTGCTATTTATAGCAATGGTCTTCGTCTTCTTGCAGCCTATTAGTGACTTTATGGGTTATTCGGAACATCCTTCATATGTGTGGGTTATGGCTGTCACGGTAGCGATTGATGCCTTTCAGGCTATTCCTTTTGCCTATCTCAGATACAAGAAACGCCCAATTAAGTTTGCTGCTTTCAAACTGTTATTCATTGCTTTGAACATCATTTTGAATCTTGTTTACTATCTTATCCTTGACGGACATGAGGTAGGTTATGCCTTCTATATCAACCTTGTATGTACAACGACTATCACCTTCTGTTTCTGGAAAGAACTAAAAGATGGTTTCTTTGCAGGCGGTAAGCTGCTTGATATGCCTTTGGCAAAGAAGATGTTGTCCTATACTTGGCCAATTCTTTTCCTTGGTATTGCTGGTATTCTTAATCAGACGGCAGGTTATATCATCTTCCCATACGTCTACAAGGACAGCGATGCGCATACACAATTGGGTATCTTCGGTGCTGCAAGTAAGATTGCAATGATTATGTCGATGATTACACAGGCTTTCCGCTATGCCTATGAGCCATTCGTTTTTGGTAAGGCACGCGACAAAGACAATAAGGAAACCTATGCGAGGGCTATGAAGTTCTTTATTATCTTTACGCTTCTTGCCTTCTTGGTGGTAATGGGGTATATGGATATTCTGCGCCATATCATCGGTCGTGACTACTGGGTAGGATTAAAGGTTGTGCCAATCGTGATGGCAGGAGGTATCATGACGGGTGTCTACTTCAACCTTAGTTTCTGGTATAAACTCATTGATAAGACGATTTGGGGTGCCTATTTCTCAGGCATCGGATGTGCTGTAATCATCGGAATCAACGTGATTTTCGTACCAAAATATGGTTATATCGCTTGTGCTTGGGCAGGTTTCATGGGTAATGCAACGGCAATGGTGCTCTCTTATCTTGTCGGTCAGCGTAAGTATCCGATAAACTATCCACTGAAGAGTATCTTCGTCTATCTTCTGATAGCTGGTCTCTTCTTTGCCATTATCACCTATACTAACGCCAATCTTCCTGTTCCTGCAGCCTTGGGAATCAATACATTGGTTATCATTCTCTTCATAGCTCACGTGTTATACCATGACTTTCCGCTGCAAAAATTACGCAATCGGTTTGCAAAGAAATAAATAATTATCATTTAACCAATAATATCATTATGAAGAAATCGACTTTACTTATTGCCGGACTTCTCGCATTGGGTAGTACATCCATGCACGCCGACGAGGGTATGTGGACGCTCTATAACTTGCCAGATGCCGTCTACGAACAAATGGTAGCTGAGGGATTCCAGTTGCCACGCAACATGCTTTATGGCGCACCTAACGCTATTAGCAATTCTGTTATCAACTTCTCTGGCTTCTGCTCAGGTGTTGTTGTATCACCAAATGGTCTTGTCTTCACTAATCATCACTGTGGATTCAGCTCAATTAATGCCCTTTCCACCGTTGAACATGATTATATGAAGGATGGTTTCTATGCAAAAAGCTATGCAGAGGAACTCCCAAGCAAGGACTTGTTTGTGTCCTTTATGAAGAAGCAGGAGGATATTACTCCTCGTGTTAATAAGCTTATTGCAGGTAAGAATGCTGAACAGACAGAGGCGATTATCGATTCTCTTACAAATCATTTGACCGACTCTATCAAGACCATTGATAAGACTTTGCATATCAGTGTAGATGCTTTCTACGAGGGAAATAAGTATTATGCCACTACATATCAGGACTTCCAAGACGTACGTTTGGTGTTCACAGTACCAAAGAGTATGGGTAAGTTCGGTGGTGAAACAGACAACTGGATGTGGCCACGACAGACAAGTGACTTCTCAGTGTTCCGTATTTATGCCGATCCTAAGACCAATGGACCAGCTGCCTACTCAAAGGATAATGTGCCTTATAAGCCAGCTAACTGGGCTCCTGTAAGTCTTGAGGGTTACAAGGATAAGGATTTTGCAATGACAATTGGCTATCCTGGCTCTACTAATCGTTACTTGTCTTCGTTCGGTATACAGCAGCGTCGAGACATCGAGAACACTGTTCGTGTACAAGTTCGTGATATCAAGCTCGCTATTATGAAGAAGTACATGGATAAGAACGAGAAGACTCGTCTCCAATATGAGAACAAGTACGTTACATCAGCTAACTACTGGAAGAACTCTATTGGTATGAATAAATGTATTGATTCCATCGGTTTGATTCGTCAGAAGGCTGAATATGAGGCTAAGATACAGAGATGGTTGGACGAGAAGGCTGTGAAGGACCCTGCTATAAATGTTGATCTCAAGAAGTTAAGCAACCTTTATAAGGAGAGTGCTGAGCCTGCTTTGGTTCAAGCTTACTGGAACGAGTCATTCTGGAAGGTGTCTGAATTGATTCAGAGAGCCTTGGATATCACCCGTGGTGCTATCGAACCACAGGGGCCTAAGGATGATGAATCAGCACAGTATATACAGTTTAAGGACAATAGTAGCGACTGGAACTTAGCCCTTGATAAGGAAATGACAGCCGCTATGTTGAAGAACTATGCTGAACATGTACCTGCTGCGTATCTCCCAGAAGTGTTTAATGTTATCAAAACAAAGTTCGGTAACAATTTTAAGAAGTACACTGACTGGCTCTATGCAAATAGTAAACTACTCGTTAAGGACCACAAGTTCTATAATGATGAGAAGACCCTCAACGACCCAGGTATACAGCTTGGAGTGGAACTCGTGATGCTCTATCAGCAGGTTATGAGCAACTATGTTAGTAAGATAGAAGCTATCGAGCAGGAAGAGAAGAAGCTTTGCGAGGCAAAGGTACAGATGGAGATGGATATGCCACATTATAGTGATGCTAACTTCACTATGCGTATGTCTTATGGACAGGTGGGTGGTTATATGATTGGTGGCTTTGACAGCAACTACTACACAACTGCTGAGAGCCTTGTTGAGAAGATGAAGAAGGGTAAGAAACTTGAAGATTACAAGGTAGAGCCTATCATGATGGAACTTATGAGTGCTAAGGACTTCGGTCGTTATGCTGATAAGACAACTGGTAAGATGCAGCTTTGCTTCCTTACTAATAATGATATCACTGGTGGTAACTCTGGTTCTCCAATATTCGATGGTAAGGGTCGCCTTATTGGTCTTGCTTTCGACGGCAACTGGGATAGTCTTTCAAGCGACATCAACTTCGATCGTAAGCTCGCACGTTGTATTGGTGTTGACATCCGTTTCGTCCTCTACTTGATGGATAAGTGGGGTCACGCTGACCGCCTTTTGAAGGAAATTAACCCACAGTAAGGGTAATTTATAAAAACAGAAAAAGCTCCATAGCTTCGATGCTATGGGGCTTTTTTATTTATTTTAGTAGCCTACCGAGGGAGAGGAGAACGTAGATGAAGAGCTTACAATCTGTTTGTTCCTCGCAAGCTTACTATATAGTCAATTTGCACTGTCAGCAAATACTCCTTGTATAAGCTATGTCTTACAGTATATTATACTGACAATAGCTATGTTTCTTTCCCCTTTTTAGCCATTGTGTTGAGGCTCCGCACTACTCGTGTTGATGCTCCGCACCAATGGTGCGGAGGCTTAACACCACTCATGAAGATAGCAATGCGCTATACAATATATGATTGATGTATAGCCAATTTATCGAAAGCCTCTCCAATGTTATGCGCTAAGTCTCCCTCCCCTTTGGGGAGGGTCGGGGAGGGGTATCTTACTTCTTTAGTCTGCGTCTTGCCCATCCTTCTTCAGAGAAGTCTGGTTCATCGCCCTTTAGCTTAGCTGGACTGGACTTCATAAGTTCCTTCCAATCATCTTTCTTGAACTTATGCTGTCCTCCAAAAGGATTATCATCATACTGACGACGACCACGACCCTTGCGCTCACGAGACTCTTGGCGACCCTCGCCACGGCTTCCGTAACCACCACGACCACCTGCAGAGCGACCATTGCCACCTGCTGAACGGCCATTAGATGAACGACCATGACCACCTTCTTCAGCATCGTTACAACGTACCTTACGACCTTTGTAGGTTGCACCATCCAATGACTGCATCACCTTCTGAGCGTCCTGCTCTGGCACTTCGATGTAGCTCTGCTTAGCAAGGAGGTCGATATGGCCTACAGCCTGCTTACCATGTACATTCTTATTGATGAACTGCATCACCTCACCCGGATAGAAACCATCTGCCTTACCGAGGTTGATAAAGAGTCGCTTATAACCACTCTCCGCCTTACGTGGACCACGGCTGCGGCTTCCTCTGCCTTCGCCTCTTCCGCCACGGCTATCTTCACGTACGCTACGTGACGATGGCTTCTCGATCTCCTGAGCATTCTTATAATAGTCAAGGAAGCGACCGAAGGTTGCAGAAACAATCTTCTTGATGACAACCTCCTTATCGATATACTCGAATTGGCGGTTGATATCCTTCATATAAGGTGCAATCTGGTCCTCATCAACGTCTGTCTTCAGGATGTCATCCATTGTCTTAAACAGCTGCTTCTTGCAGATTTCCTCTGGTGAAGGCAGTGTTCCGTCAACAAAGTCCTTACTGATTTCGCGTTCAATATTACGTACCTTATACTTCTCACGTGAGTGAATAATAGAGATAGAAGTACCCTTCTTGCCTGCACGACCTGTACGGCCAGAGCGGTGGGTGTAGTTCTCGATATCATCTGGCAAGCCATAGTTGATAACGTGTGTCAAGTCGTTCACATCCAATCCACGTGCTGCAACGTCTGTAGCGACGAGAATCTGTGTGAGATGTGAACGGAACTTCTGCATCGTGAGGTCACGCTGCTGCTGCGAGAGGTCGCCATGTAACGCCTCGGCATTGTATCCGTCCTTAATCAACTTATCAGCAATCTCTTGTGTCTCAACCTTTGTACGGCAGAATACAATCGCATAAATCTTTGGATAGAAGTCAACCAATCGCTTCAAGGCAAGGTACTTGTCGCGTGCATTCACCATATAATAAATATGGTTTACACTCTCAGCACCCTCGTTACGGCTACCCACTACAATCTCTTTATAGTCGTGCAGATAACCCTTTGCAACACGCTCTACCTCACGACTCATCGTAGCCGAGAACAACAATGTGTTACGATCTTCAGGTACACCGGTCAATATCTCAGTGATACTCTCTTGGAAACCCATGTTCAACATCTCGTCAGCTTCGTCCAAAACAACGTTTCTAACCTTGTCAAGACGAGCCTTACCACGGTGCATAAGGTCAATCAGTCGGCCCGGTGTAGCCACGATAATCTGTACACCATGACGCAACTGGCGAATCTGTGTGTCAATAGACGCACCGCCATAGACAGCTGCGATATGCAGATGAGGGATATACTTACTGAATTCCTTTAGGTCATCGGCAATCTGCAAACAAAGTTCACGCGTAGGACTAAGCACGATAGCCTGCGTCTCCTTGCTGCTTGTATCAATACGTTGCAGCAAAGGCAAACCGAATGCAGCCGTCTTACCCGTACCGGTTTGTGCCAGTGCGATGACGTCGTTACGATTACCAAGTAAATAAGGGATTACTTCTTCCTGTACAGGCATTGGATTTTCAAATCCAAGCTCACTAATGGCGCGACGAATCTCTTCGCTCACACCTAACTCTTCAAATGTCTTCAAATTCGTTTGTTTATTATTTATTATCCTATATAAAAGGTAAGCTCACCACCAAACGAACCCACTAAAAAGACACTTGCCTGCGACGGGCTTCAACCAGTCAGTACGCAGACTCTCAGGTGGTATGTTACCTTTAATTGGCTGCAAAGGTACGTTAAGAAGTTGAGATGAGCAAATAAAACTCTTTATAAATCAACGGAATGGAAGAAAAAGAAGGATTTAGGGTAGCGGAGGCGATGAGAAATCTAAAAAAAAGTTGATAGATTTAAGTATTTTATCATAAGCTATTAAAAAAATACTACGAAAACACTTGTACTGTTATAAAGTCTAAAAGTGTTATCGAATATTCGTAAATTACATTTTTTTTATGTGTTTTTTTTGTAACTTTGCAATGTCAAATAGAAAAATAGTCGTTATTAAAGTTAATTATTTGAGTTAGTACAAGGACACAAAACTTACGTGAGTAAGTTTGATGTTAAACGAAAGGTTTCGCAGTGATGCGAAGCCTTTCTTCTTTTATTCTATATGTAAAGAGGCGGCTTCTGTTAAATGTATGGATTGGAAATAGTGTCAAAGCTTACGCATTGGCGTGGTGTGGATATGCTCAAATTAGTTGGTTTTACAAATGGAAAAACTGCAAGATAATATGCAATTCGATATTATCGCTATCCGTAATCTTCAAATATCTTATTCTCTCTTTATAGCTGTATGTAAATTATTTTCATTTAGCTCAAAACCAATACATGCTCTTTTGGCTTCTTAAAGACGCTTAATTGACTTGCAAAAGGTGCCCTTTAAGACCCTTACTAACGCCCTTTTGAAGTCCAATTAAGCACCTTTTACTTTGCTGTTTTATAACCAATTGATTTTCTGTCGGTTATAAGCTTGTCTTTTATTCATGTTTTTGTCGTTATTTATAGCTGTTTTACTTAAAGTTTTGTAATGATTTTTCTGCGTCTTATTTGTGATTTTGAAGTATTAAACTGAAGGAGTTTTCTATGGCAGAAGATGACCATAGAATAGTTAGTTGAACGTCTTAGCTGTATTGTTTGTTTAATGAGTAACTTCAGTTTTTCCGTTAAGACTATATGAAGCGCACCCACACATTTAACGAAAAAAGAACCACAAAAAATGAAAAGATCATGTTAAGAGGAAAAGTAAAGCAAGTTAAGCGATTTAACATCTGATAATTAGCAGACCTAAAATAAATTCATTTTTATTTGGGTGTTACATATATAATAGGTAAATTTGCACGGATTAATTTTTTCGGGACGCGTGAGAAGGTAAACGTCAAGGCATTCGAGCCTATAAAGAGTTACCACTTTGGTTCCCAAAGATGTTGGTCAAAACAATAAGTATTTTAAAATTTTAGATGAACGTAATTACGAAAACAGTTCAATTGCCAGATGGAAGAACCATCTCAATTGAAACCGGAAAGGTTGCAAAGCAGGCTGATGGTGCAGCAGTTCTCCGCATGGGTAACACCGTACTTCTCGCTACTGTTTGTGCAGCTAAAGAGGCAGTTCCGGGAACAGACTTCATGCCTTTGCAAGTTGATTATCGCGAGCAGTATGCTGCCGCAGGTCGTTACCCAGGTGGTTTCACCAAGCGCGAAGGCAAAGCCAATGACGACGAAATCCTAACATCACGCCTTGTGGACCGTGTTCTTCGTCCACTTTTCCCATCAGATTATCACTGTGAAGTTTATGTACAGGTAATGTTGCTGTCAGCTGACGGCGTTGATCAGCCTGATGCACTTGCTGGTTTGGCAGCTTCTGCAGCGCTTGCAGCTTCAGATATTCCAATCGAGCATACTACTTCAGAGGTTCGTGTTGCACGTGTTAACGGCGAGTTCGTTATCAATCCAACTTTTGAGCAGATGAAGGAAGCTGATATGGACCTCATGGTTGGTGCTACTAAGGACAATATCATGATGGTAGAGGGTGAGATGGACGAGGTTTCTGAGCAGGATCTCATCGGTGCTTTGAAGGCTGCACACGAGGCAATCAAGCCTATGTGTGAAATGCAGGAAGAGCTTTCAAAGGCTTGTGGTACAGATGTTAAGCGTGCATACGAAGATGAAGTCAATGATGAGGAGTTGCGTGAGGAACTCCGCAAGGCTACATACGACGCTTGCTACGCTCAGGCTCAGAGCGGTGATGATGATAAGAAGCACCGTGAGGAGACTTATGACAAGATTAAGTCTGATTTCACCGAGGCTTATGACGCAGCTCACACAGACCTTTCAGAAGACGACCTCGAAGAAAAACACACTCTTATTGACCGTTACTTTGCTGATGTTCAGCGTGACTCTATGCGCCGTAGCGTACTTGATACGGGTAAGCGTATGGACGGTCGTGCAACAGATGAGATTCGTCCTATCTGGTGCGAGATTGATACTTTGCCAATGCCACATGGAAGTTCTCTCTTCCAGCGTGGTGAAACAATGTCTCTCTCTACTTGTACTCTCGGTACAAAGATGGACGAGAAGATGGTTGATAACGTTTTGGAGAAGAGCTACCAGCGCTTCCTCCTTCACTATAACTTCCCTCCATTCTGTACAGGTGAGGCTAAGGCTCAGCGTGGTGTAGGCCGTCGCGAGATTGGTCATGGTCATCTTGCATGGCGTGGTTTGAAGGGTCAGATTCCTGCTGACTTCCCTTACACTGTTCGTTTGGTAAGTCAGATTCTCGAATCTAATGGTTCTTCTTCTATGGCAACCGTATGTGCAGGTACACTTGCATTGATGGATGCAGGTGTTCCAATGAAGAAACCAGTGTCAGGTATCGCAATGGGTCTTATTAAGAACCCAGGAGAAGATAAGTATGCTGTACTGAGTGACATCCTCGGTGATGAGGACCACTTGGGCGATATGGACTTCAAGACAACTGGTACCAAGGACGGTTTGACCGCAACTCAGATGGATATCAAGTGTGATGGTTTGTCATTCGAGATTCTTGAGAAGGCGCTTATGCAGGCAAAGGCTGCTCGTGAGCACATCCTCAACATCATGACTGAGACTATTGCAGAGCCACGTGCTGAGATGAAACCACAAGTTCCACGTATCGTTCAGTTGGAGATTCCTAAGGAGTTCATCGGTGCTGTTATCGGCCCTGGTGGTAAGATTATCCAGCAGATGCAGGAGGAAACAGGTGCTACTATCACTATCGAGGAGACTGATGGTGTTGGTAAAGTACAGGTTTCTGCACCTAATAAGGATTCAATCGATGCTGCTTTGGGTAAGATCAAGGCTATCGTTGCAGTTCCAGAGATTGGTGAGGTTTACGAGGGTACAGTACGTTCTATCATGCCATATGGCTGCTTCGTAGAGATTCTACCAGGTAAGGACGGCTTGCTTCACATCTCAGAAATCGACTGGAAGCGTCTTGAGACTGTTGAAGAGGCAGGTATCAAGGAAGGCGATAAGATTAAGGTTAAACTCCTCGAGATTGACCCTAAGACAGGTAAATACAAACTTTCACGCCGCGTTTTGCTTGAGAAGCCAGAGGGATATGTTGAGCCACAGCGTCGTCCACGTGGTGATCGTCGTCCACGTCGTGACGGTGAGCGTCGCTTTGATGAGCGTCGTCCACGTCGTGAGAACAATGAATCTGAGAACAACGATTAATCGTTTGTTATAATACTATAATCCCCCAGAAGCAGCCTATAAGCTTGCTGGGGGATTTATTTCTCTATCTACAAAGCCAAGTAGAGTCTAAACCCAATTCTATTTGACTGTACAAACCATATAGCCTAAATGGTAAAAACCACATCTATCTTGCATCGAGTGAGATAGCATAGAACCTATGTTTATTTTAACCAAACAATTAACACTAAAATGAAGAAAGATTATCTTTCCCCTGCTATGGTTGTAATTCCAATCATAGAGGAACTTTCTATCTTATATTCAGCCACTGGTAATCTCCCTGATGGTTCCGAAGGACATAACGTGGATGATGAGTCAGAGGAATATGACACTGATGATTCAACACCTGCAAGTGGTCAAGCCAAACAAGTTTCACTCTTTTTTAACGAACCTATCACAATGTTCAAAGTTTTAAAATTCTTTGTTTATGCAGTTGTAACACTTGGTGTAGCAGCCTGCTCACAGGAAGATATCACCTCAAATGAGCAAAAGAAAGCAACAGAAGAAACTACTTTCACCGTTGATGTCACATTAGATAAGAATGTAGAAGATATGGTGAACGCAAAACAGATGACAGCTGTATGGGATGCTGAGCAGCCTGCTGCGACCCGTACACCTATCACTTACGATAAACAAGGGTCATTGACTTATAACTGGCGGGTTGGAAGTACGATTCCTTTATTTGTCTATATCACTGATGGAACACGCCAAATAAGTAGAAAGATAGCCAAGGGCTTGCAGATTATCTCAGCCAATAAGGGTTACTTTACATTCTCCGTACCATCTGATTTTGATTTGTCTAAACTGCAAGTGGCATCAGCTACAGGTAAAGAGGATGGTGTAGAAAATGGTGCATGGACAAAAGGTATTGGCGCAAATGGCGTCATGAGAGTTTTCGGACCAGAGGTTATAGATGCGAGTTCATACGATTATAACATCCCACTTTACTCGAAGTTAACGAAAGTAGACCCTACTACAAAGCACGCTAAAGTTCAGTTTTTAATGTTAGGAAGCTGGATTGGCGTTAGAGCAAAGTCGGATATGTATTACAAGAGCAACGTTTATTCTATTGCTTTGAAGTCTGACGTGCTCCACATGGATGGTACATTTGACCTCTCAAAAGCTTCTCCTATATGGAAAGCAGACAACCATAGGATTAATTTCAACCCTCGCCATAATACGATAGTGGATGAATGTGACACGATTAGAGTCAATAATTTCGCTATCGGTGGTGAGGCTGATGGGGCAGGAACAACCAAGTATACCAAGCCTTTTTATATTTGGGTAAAGGCTACACCAGGTGCAACCAGTACGACAAAAACAAGAGTTATCCTCCGTAGTGAGGCTGATAGCAAAACAGGCGCAGTAGCTCCACAGATTGATTTCTTGTCTATGCGTAATCGATTCTATCGTGAAGCGAAAACTATCGTTGACTTCAAAGATGGTGATACGTATAATTTCAGTATCAATGCAAGTCTGAAAGAGACACGTGGAGCATTGATGATAACAGAGTATTACCACTCTTCTGCAGTTAATGGAGAGAACAGTTGGATTGAAATAACAAATGCTTCAAGAGAGACAGTATCGTTGAAAGACTATTATCTGGTTAGTCCAAACCCATGGAATGTACCTCCTTACGGAGCATTATATGTCGCTAATCTGACTGACCTCAAAGCATTGAGTCGAGGAAGCAGTAGTGTCGGTATGCCAGGAAACTCAACAACATCGATACCTGCAGGAAAGTCTATTTGCTTAGCTGCAGGCACAGGCTATGCAGAAGTTGTAGCTAAGAATAAGGCTTATCAGGTAATTAATACAGGGTCTGGAGTGTCTACTCCGTCAGCTGTTACGGGTGGTGTACACTATTCAAAGTATATTTGTAAAGGCGGTTGGAACATCGATTTGAAAGACCCTAACAATAATATAGTAGACAATTTTGGTGTTGAAGTGGGCTATTTGTTGAATGGCAGCGATGGTTTTTATTATAATTATTATTTAGGAGAGAGGGATTTTATTCGTTCAAAAGAGACACCTTTTAATGCTCCTTATAATGGATTTAATCCAAAGGGATGGTATTATATGCCAATAGAAACAAGCGGATTAAACTTCCTTGGAACTTTTAATGATTATGATAGTAGGTTCATACCATTCGTGGATTATAAAGATGGTGGAAGTGTGAATAGAGAAAACCGCTACCGTGATATGTCTTATTACACCAATATCATTCATCTTCCATAAGCAAAGGAATTGAAGATTCTTTGATAATAAGCGCATCGTTTATATAGATATAGGCAGGGATACCACGTGTATTCCTGCCTTTTTTTGTTCTTTCGTTAAATACATAGGTTGGGAATAGAATAAAGGCTTATATACTTGCATGGTATGATTGTTCCCAAATATTTGGTCTTATTATCGTGGATAAACTACAAGATAAAACACAAACAGATACGATGTCTATCCGTATTCTATAAACAATTCATTCTTATATTACTGGTGTTTGTAAATTATTTTCAGGCAACTCGAAATCAATACATGCTCTTTTGGCTTCTTAAAGACGCCTAATTGACTTGCAAGAGGTGCCCTTTTGAGGTCTTATTAACGCCCTTTTGAAGTCTAATTAAGCACCTTTTCTTTTGCTACTTTATAACTGACTGATTCTCTGATGATTGCAAACTTGCTTTTTACCTGTGTTTTTATCCCTATTTATAGAGGTTTTATTAGAAATTATGTAATGATTTTTTGTGTTATAATCAAGACGGTTATCTCTATTCCTCGTGGTAGCAAAGCATACGATACTAATCAGGAAATCCAGATACCAGCGACTGTTGAACCGGGTGATTACCATTTTGTCATTCGTGTTACAGACCAAACAGGTAATCAACAATTGCGTGCAATGGCAATAAAAATAAAATAAAACTTGCACGATAAAGATAAATAAAGGTTAAAACATTCTTGTTTTTAATACTAAATACAATATCTTTGCACCGCGAGAGTTAAAATAGAGTTTACAATATAAAACTAAAATGATTATGAAAAAGATTATGTTTTTGGTAGCTGCTTGTGCAGCTATGGTAGCTTGTAACAATGGCAAGACTACTGCAAACAACCAGGGTGCAGATTCTGCAGTTCAGGATTCAGCTGCTGCTGGCGACTCTGCTGTTTACGAGGGTTTGACACCTGCAGCTGATGTTGCTGGTATCAAGTATCGTGTTGCTTTGGCAAAGGATTCATCAAATGGTTTCAGCGTATCTGAGTCTTACATGAAGTCTGCTTCTGAGATTGATACTGTTTACAACTATACAGGTAAATATCAGGTTGTAAAGAAGGACGTTAAGGGTAAGAATAATACTTACTACCAGTTCGAGTTGGGTAAGGACAACGAGACCAACTTCCTCGTAGTAAACGATTCTACACTTCGTCTTGTTAACTCTGACTTCGAGGAGCCAGCAGTAAATACAAAGGATATGAACTACGACTTGAAGTTGAAGTAAGAAGAATCTGTAAACAAAACATTAATATAAAAGGGCTTGCCAAGGGGTTATACCTTGTGCAAGCCCTTTTTCTGTAAGGTAGGGATGAATCGTCTTTATCATGTAATGAATACTTCTCTTCGATAGTATGGCTCTTTTATAATGGTATGTAGTGTTTATTATAAGAATTGATAAGAACGTGTTTAGGCTTTCGCACTATTGGTGTTCATGCTCCGCACGATGTGTGCTAAGCCTTCGCACCATTGGTGCGGAGCGTTAATACGAGTGGTGACGATGAGAATATCGATACTTTCTCATTGTATATTTCCATAGAAAACACTAATGATTGGTCAGTGAGTGATGTTATCAAGACTGCATAAAACGTTTTATATGATTGCTGAAACTCCTTATAGAAACAAAAATAGGGACACGTCTGTGCCCCTATTTGATATTGTAATGTAGCAAGAATGAATCTTATCTTCTTGCCATGAAGAAGCTTGTACCAGCCTGCATCTGGCGAACCTCGTATACACCATTTGCATCAAGTGTAACGTCTGCAGTCAAACCATTGTTGAGGAATGCCTTTACAGAACCATCACCATTGAAGTGAATAATCTTCTGCTCCTTACCCTCAGCATTCATGTACCATGTGTTCTCCTGCTTGTTGTAAGTGAAGTAGAATACGCTACCGTCTGGCTTTGTAATCTGGTAACCATTCTCGAGATACTTTACAGCATAAATCAAACCATCGTCACCCTTGATGTTGCGAGTCTTACCAACGCGATTAGCTACAGGATTATCACCTGTCCAGAACTCAATACTGTTGAGTACGAGTGCATCTGCAGCACTACAGAATGCGTAGGCAGGAGAAATTACGAGGAAGATAATCTCATTGAGGAACTTAGACTTTGTAGCGTGCTTGTTCCACTTTGCAAGTTTGTTGAATAAAGCAAATGAACCTACACATGAGCTCATGAGTGTTGCGCCAAGCAAGAGGGTAACCATTGACTTGATTCCTTTTGTTTTCATAACTTTCAAATTAGTTTATTTGGTGAATATTAATCTATTATCACTAAGCGGTTTAATTTATGTCTACAATAATAACACTCTTATTATTATTAAGAGATAATTTTATTTTATGATATTGAATGTTTGGTGTTTTTAACTTGATAAGTTAATGTTTTTGACATAACAAACGCTTTTGTTAACGCTTTTTTAACCTGAATCGCTTATTAGGGTCTAAACATATTTTGTTTTATTATCGATCAGATTGGCTGTCTTTTGGGCGTAGGTGTAGTGGGCTACGTCAAGTTAAAAAAACAGATAAGGTGGCGATAAGAAAATAAAAAATATTAGGAAACAATGCTATAGTTATAAAAACAATATATATTATGGTCTAATAACCTATTCGGGTTTAAATTGTGTGGAGGTCGATTTACCAATTACTCGACAGAGCTTCATCACTTCTTCCTCGAAGGTTTCTTTGTTAATGGCTTTCCCCTTTAGGACAGAGCGATAGTTATAGATGGTCTGAGGAGAGTAGAACAGCAGGTCGGCTATCTCAGCACTTTCCTTTACGCCTAATCGGATGAGTGCCATAATTCGCTGTTCTGTTGTGAGTTCATCGGTGTTTTTGTTCTGAATCTGCCCTTCTGGTAAGAGTAGGCTGTTTAACTCCTCAGTAAAGTCTGGATAGAGATCGAGGAACGCTTTATCAAAGCGAGAGAGGAATGTAGCAGCGTCTTCTTCAGATAATCGTTCTGATGAAAGCTGACTAAGCAGTTCAGTGGTTTGATTGGCTTTAATCTTTCTTTTAACCAATGTCTGTTGTTTCTTGAGTCGGGCAATATACTTTGCACAAAGGTCGATATACAATTTTGCTAATCTCTCACGTTTGCTGTTGGTATCAACAAGTAACGCATTAAGGTCGTGTAGCTGTGTATTCAACTCTTTTTGTTGTCTGTTCAGTTCAGAGAGTTGGTTGTTATTCTTTTGCAATTCCTGTTGCTGAAGACTAAGGCGTTTGGTCTGTTTAACGATATAAAAGACTG
Organism: uncultured Prevotella sp.; assembly: GCA_963540415.1. Classification (GTDB taxonomy): domain Bacteria; phylum Bacteroidota; class Bacteroidia; order Bacteroidales; family Bacteroidaceae; genus Prevotella. The sequence goes on along the minus strand of CAUTPS010000027.1, from coordinate 7,864 downwards.
CAGAAAGCAAGAAGAGTAGAAGTAGCGAGATAACGATGATGGCTGTCATCTGCACTTTGTTGCGCTGGTTAAGCGTCTGCTGATAGCTACTTACAATCACTGGTAGCTTGCTTGATATCTCAATAATGCGGAGTCTGTTATTATAGAAATGAGCATCCTCAAGTGCTGTCTGAATATATTGTTGTGCAAGGTCAAGCTCATCTTTGTTGTGTTCAAAGATGTACATTGCAAGGTTTTGGAGGGCAAAGTTCTCCATCGTACAGTTCTCTATATCTGCAATACTCGATAATAAAAGGAACTCTTCTTGCTTTTCTGTATTTCCCTCGTTGCCATAACTACCAGAGAGGGCAAAGCACGACATGGCATAGAATCGGGAGTTTTGGGGTAATTGCTTTATGGCTTTGATGTAATGAGCACGTGCTGCTTGTGGATTATTCAATACAAAAACAGCGTATTCACCGAGGTAATACTCGTAAGTTTTATCGGTTTCATCGCAAAAAGGCATAGCCTTCTTAAGATATTCTTGCGCCTTTACTCGGTGTATTGGTGTATAGGTCTTATCGTTACAGAAGTCTGCCCAATAGGTGTGAATACGGAAGAGAGAGAAGTAATATTCAAAGCGTTGTGCCTTGTCAAGAACGGTTGTGTCCACCTGTTCTATTTCATGAATAGCCTCATTATATAAGCCACCAATGGATAATAGCTCTGCCTTACTGATGGTATTACTATTGTAATAATAGGTGTTCTGCGTCTCTTTTGCAAGTTTGATACCTTTGTTTAGGTATGTCATTGCAGAGTCAAATTGGAAGACATAGTATTCTTCAAATAGCTGTTCGTAGGTCTGTAGACGTTTAAGCGTATTCTCACTGGTTGTGAGATTCTTCTTTAGTCGGTTGATATCTTTATTCTTATTGTCTATAAGTGTATTGCGTTGCTCCAACAAATTGTCTAACTTTTGTCGTAGCTGTTGTGTCTTACTACCAGCAGACAATGTCATTGGCAGTAGTAAGAAGAGTAGATATAATAGGCTTCTTTTCATCGTTTAATTACTAATGAGTACAAAGATAATACTTTACTTGGAAATAGAGGATATCTACTTCAATAAATTATTATTATTGTTTAAAACATTGATAATAAGTTGTTTGTAATTAATAACAACATAGCTGCATCTACTTGAGTACTACTATCGGTAGTTACTTCAACTCTTTTTTACTATCTTTGCATAAAATCAAATAATTACTCTTACAATCTTTAAATAGAAATTATAATCATTTTTATACTTTAACAAAACAATGAAGAAAACCAATATTGCCCTTATTGGGCTACTAATGGGGTGGGCAAGCATTGCGAATGCGCAGACTGTAAAGTCTCCTAACGGTAATGTTGCAGTTACTTTCTCATTAACAGGGAATGGAGTGCCTACTTATGAGATGACTTATAAGGGTAAGGCTGTTGTAAAGCCTTCGCACTTAGGTTTGGAATTAGCTAAGAACAAACATGCCAGCAAGGGCATGAACGAAACCAGTCTTATGGATGGTTTCGAGAAGACAGCTACCAAGACTACAACTTTCGATGAGACTTGGAAGCCTGTTTGGGGTGAGACTGCTACCATTCGTAACCACTACAATGAGTTGGAAGTAGACCTCAATCAGCCAAGCAGCAAGCGTAACATTGTTATCCGTTTCCGTGTTTATGACGATGGAATGGGCCTTCGTTACGAATTCCCACAACAGCCAGAACTGAACTACTTTATTATAAAGGATGAGCATACACAGTTTGCTATGGCTGGCGATCATACAGCTTGGTGGCTTCCTGGAGACTATGATACACAGGAGCAGGAAACACAAGAATCAAAGCTTTCTGAAATCCGTAAGCGTTTCCACGATGCTGTAAACTGGGACAACTCGTCTGTTTCTGTATTCTCAGAGACGGGTGTTCAGACCTCTTTACAGATGAAGTCTAATGATGGCTTGTACATTAATATTCATGAGGCAGCATGTGCAAACTATGCTACAATGCACTTGAATTTAGACGACAAAACAATGACCTTCGAGTCATGGCTTACCCCTGACGCTACTGGTTTGAAGGGATTCATGCAGACTCCTTGCGAAACTCCTTGGCGTACGGTGATGGTTAGCGATGATGCACGTGATATGCTTGCTAATAACCTTATCCTCAATCTTAACGAACCTTGTAAGATTGAAGACACGTCATGGATTCATCCAACCAAGTACTGTGGCGTTTGGTGGGAGATGATTGCAGGTGGTAAGCCTTGGGCTTATACTGATGAATTTAGTTCAGTAAAGCTTGGTGAGACTGATTATGCACATGCAAAGCCAAATGGTCGCCACCCAGCTAATACCGCAAATGTGAAGAAATACATTGACTTTGCCGCTGCTAACGGCTTAGATCAAGTGTTGGTAGAAGGTTGGAACATCGGTTGGGAAGACTGGTTCGGTCACTGGAAAGACTATGTGTTTGACTTCGTTACTCCTTATCCAGACTTTGATTTGAAAGGCTTGAATGAGTATGCACACTCTAAGGGTGTTAAGTTGATGATGCATCATGAGACTTCTTCAAGTACACAGAACTATGAGCGTCACATGGAAGATGCCTTTAATTTGATGAATAAGTATGGTTATGACGCTGTGAAGACTGGTTATGTAGGTGACATTATCCCACGTGGTGACCACCACTATTCACAGTCAATGAACAACCATTATCTCCATGTTATAAAGGAAGCTGCTAAGCATCATATTATGGTGAATGGACATGAAGCAACTCGTCCTACGGGTCTTTGTCGTACATGGCCTAACCTTGTTGGTAACGAGTCAGCACGTGGAACAGAGTATGAAGCATTCGGTGGTAGTGATCCTAACCACACTGTTATCCTTCCATTTACTCGTCTTCAGGGTGGACCAATGGATTATACCCCTGGTATTCTTGAGACTCAGCTCTCAACATGGTGTGATAATAAGAGCTATGTACACACAACTCTCGTGGGTCAGCTTGCACTTTATTTAACGATGTATAGTCCACTTCAGATGGCTGCCGACCTTCCTGAGAACTATCAGAAGTATAACGATGCCTTCCAGTTTATTAAGGATGTTGCTTGCGACTGGGATGATAGTCGTTATCTTGAGGCAGAGCCAGCACGTTATATCACAGTTGCTCGTAAGGCAAAAGGAACTAACAACTGGTTCGTTGGAGGAAAGACAGGTCTTGCACCACACCTTAGTGTTCTCAAACTCGACTTCCTTGATAAGGGCCGTAAGTATGAGGCAACCATCTACGCAGATGCTAAGGATGCTGATTACGAGAAGAATCCAAAGGCTTACACCATTACTAAGCGCACTGTCAAGAAGGGTGATGTCCTCAAGCTTCAGCAGGTTCGTGGAGGTGGTTTTGCCATCAGCTTGAAAGCACTTTAAGCCATTAATGTTTTTCGGTATTAACCGATGGCAATATAATATAAGATAGAAGTGCCGCAGAGAAGCGTGATTGCTAAGAAAATCGAAGGATTATATCCTTTGAAAGATGGCTACGTTTCTCTGCGGATATTCTATCTCTTACACGAAGCGTCTAACTTACTTACATTACTACATACTAAAACCATTAATTGTAACGTTACATAAGAGATGATATCATGTCCCAAAATAAGAATGAAGCAAATGAAGAGAATTGCAATCATCTGTGTAATTTTATGTACGCCATTACTTATTAATGCACAGGCCCAAATACCAACACTTGACGATCTCGACCATGAGATAGCCATGTCATCCCAGTATGACAAGCAATATGAAGATGTTATAGGCAGTGTAAAGAAGCAACTTCATGCCGCTAAGACATTGGAGGCTCGTTTTGAATTATCCGACAAACTATTTAATCTTTACACATCTTATTCTGTTGATTCTGCTATTGTATATGCTATGGAAAAGCAGAAAATAGCAAAGGCAATGGGCAATCAGAGTAAGGTGAATGATGCAAAACTTAATCTTGCTTACCTCTTGATAAGGGGTGGACAACTCAAGGAGGCAAGCGATATTATTAATTCCATTCCTCGAAGTGAGATAAACCAAGACTTGTCTTTCTATTATTTCTCAACGCGAAAGACGCTCTATCGTACACTTGCTGATGCCGCTTTAATCCCTTCGCAGAGGAAGCAGTACAAGCAAATGGAGAAACTTTGTAACGATTCTGTCGTAGATAATAATCAATCTCCTGACATTTGGTCACGTGCTGAACAGCTTGTTAATCGCCAACAGTATGAACAAGCAAAGAAAATTCTCCTTGATGCCTACCGCCACCTGAAACCTGGCGATCGTCAAACAGCATTTGTGTCTATCTCACTCGCTGATATTTATGGTAGAGAGAAGAATGTGGAAGCTCAAAAGCAATACCTTATTGCAGCTGCTATCTCTGATATTCGTAATTCTGTAAAGGAATACCTTGCCCTGCAGCAATTGGCTGTGATCCTTTTTGAAGAGGGTGATACAAAACGTGCTTATGCCTATATGGACCACGCTATGGACGATGCCATATTCTGTAATGCACGTCAACGTACAATTGCTATGGCTGACGTATGGCCTGCAATAGAAAAGTCACATGAGCGTGAAACGAAGAGTCGCACACTCAAACTTACAGCTGCTCTTGTGCTGATAAGTCTTTTGTCTGTCTTCTTGTTGGGTATGATTATCTATACACGTCGTCGTGTTGTAGAATTGCGTGCTATTCGTGCGCGCCTCTCTAAAACAAACGAATTGCTGAAAGAATCAAATAATATTAAGGATGAATACATCACTCGCTTCCTCACTGAGTGTTCGGCTTACATCGACAAACTCGATAGCTATCGTAAACAGATTTATCGTCTTGTTACAGCTAACAAACGTACAGAACTGCTGAACACATTGAAATCACAGGAGGTAATCGACCGTGAGTTGGATTCCTTCTATTCAAGTTTTGATGAAACCTTCCTTGGTCTTTTCCCTAACTTTGTAGAAGATTTCAACGCATTACTCAAACCAGAAGAGAGGATTATTCCTAAACAAGCAGGGCATCTCTCTACTGATCTTCGCATCTTTGCACTCATTCGCCTCGGCGTAAGTGAGAATGAGCTTATCTGTTCCTTCCTTCGTTGCTCAAAGGCAACAGTTTATGCTTACCGTTCTCGTGTGCGTTTGAAGTCTATTGACCCTGATAATTTCGATGAGATGGTACAAAAACTATAAGTTGAAACCATTTCCTTTTTCCTAATTTATAAATCGAAGAATCATCATCGTGCGACATTCCGGCATCTTGTTTGTTGGTCTGTCGCACGTTTTCTTTCTTCTCATTTTTAGTCGTGAGAAGCCATTATTGTCTATTCATAGGCATGTTTTCCCATCTTATATAAACAACTTATTCCCTTATTAATTGATATTTTGTAAACTATTTTTGCAAGACTCAAAACCAATACATGCCCTTTTGGCTTCTAAAAGACGCCTAATTGGCTTGCAAAAGGTGCCCTTTAAGCCCCTTACTAACGCCCTTTTGAAGTCCAATTAAGCACCTTTTGCTTTACTGTTTTATAACTGATTGATTTACTGTTGGTTATAAGCTCGCCTTTTATATGTGTTTTTCTCCTTATATATAGATAATTTATCTGAATTTTTGTAATGATTTTTCAACGTCTTGTCTGGACGATTGAAGTTTTAAAATGAAAAGGTTTTCTACTCTGAGGGCGGATAATAGAATAGCCTATTGACGGTCTTATCCATGTTTTTGTTTAATGAATAACTTTGGTTTTTCCGTTAAATTTAAATCGGAAATCCACTTCTGCAAGAATTATATATAATGGTCTATCGACTGATTGGGGTTAAAGCTATACGAAAAGTGTTCATATCGGTAACGGAAGAAGCGTATTGGACATCACTAAGAATATGTAGTTTTTGGTCAATTTAAAAACATTTTTGTTCCAAATATCCCGATTTTATCGAAAAATAAGGTCTTATTTATAAAATTAATTATTATTTTATAATCGTGTTGTTAATGATTGATTTTTATTTGACAAAACCTTTGTTTTCTTTATAATTTAGTTATATTATGGTGCATATTGTTAAATTGTAAGTCGCTGATTATAAGTGTATTCTGTTTTTAATAACTTATATTTTTTATTTTATTAGTCTAATGACCACTTTATTTATATATCTTTGCATCAGTTTTTCTGTTTGATGTTTGAAACTAAAAATAACTTTTGTTTTGGATAATAAGGCGGAGAAAGAAGAGCGTTAAGGGATGTCGAAAAGACAAAGATTGAGAGGATAATTCTTAGTCCGACACAATTAGCCAAGTAGGTCACTTATAATTAAGGTGTGAATTAGGAAACTTATAATATAGTATGAATTATTGAATATTACGAACCAAATTAATTATTAATAAAAAATGAAACGAAAATTACTTTTGTTATTGTTAGCAATCATCTCGTTAGGATGCTTTGCCGACTCTCAACCAACAGATGCACAGCGAAGAGCCAACCTCTTTGTGAACAATGGTATGCTGTTTAGTATTCAGAATTTTGAGAGTGTCACCTCACAAAACAACACTGTTGAGTTCTGTGGTTGGACTTCTAAAACTGACTTGAGTACTGATGCGAAGAAGGACGAAGCTTTGGCTGATGCGCAGTTTAATGCCATTCGTAAGGTTGGTGAGGTTACTATTCCTGAAACAGTTACAGCCGGTGTTACTTACAATGGAGTACTTCAGGGTACTGCAATCTATAAGGTAATCATGCTTCGTGCTAACCTCTTCCGTGCAGCAGAATCAGGTGTTACAAGTCAGATAACTAAGATTACAATCCCAAAGACAGTTCAGCACATCGAGTCACGTTGCTTTGATGAGTGTATTAATATGACTGAGTTTGTAATTGAAGGTGCTTCTGATGGTACTTCTCAGTTAAAGGAGATTGATTCACATGCATTCTTAAACTGTAAGAAGTTGGCGTCTATTACGCTTCCAAACTCAGTTACTTATTTAGGTGATGATGCCCCTAATTCTATCGAAGGTGGTGTGTTTGAAGGTTGTGAATCATTTACCTCTTTCACATTCCCAAGCAGTTATGCTTCAAGCAATGTGTCAAGTTTCACCTTCAAGAATTGTAAGAACTTAGCAACTATCAACTGGAATGGTTATAATCCAAAGCGTTTAAACAACAGTACGTTCTACGGTTGTGAAAAGATTACATGGTCACAAGTACCTTTATCTGTAGAGGAGTTAGGTGCAGGTTGCTTTGCATTTTGCAGTTCTTTGACTTCTGTTGATCTGAAGGATATCAAGAAGATGGACACAGAAGTGTTCCGTAATACTCCTTTGGTATCGGTTGAGTGGCCAGCAGCTATTACAGAGATTCCTGCGGGAACATTCTTATCTTGTAAAAATCTAACATCTATCACAGGTATTCCTGCTCAGTCTGGTGCATGGGACAATATCACTAAGATAGGTGCGGATGCATTCAATGAGTGCCAGGCTTTGACTACAATTAAGTTGCCTAATAACCTTAAGACTCTCGACACACAAGCATTCCGTAGCTGTTGGAATCTTAAGAATGTAGAGTATGGAAACCAGTTGGAAACAATCGGTGAGGGTGCTTTCCGTGATAATCTCTTTGGTTTTGAGAAATTCTATTTCAAGGGTAGTGTAAAGAATGTAGGCAGTTTTGCTTTTGCTAATGGTAAGTTGACTTGTGTTCACCTCAAGGGTGATATGACAATGGGAAACTATGTTTTCCAAGACAATAAGTCATTAAAATATGTTGAATTCCCTGCTACTTCTAATGCTTCTGAGCCATTGACTAAGGTTACAGAGGGTATGTTCAAAGGTTGTACAAGCC